>JAFAOB010000066.1 GCA_019238055.1 Alphaproteobacteria bacterium | reverse complement strand
TATCACACTCCCGGTCGGCCGGGGCCGTTTTGCCGAGATGCTCATTACGTCGTGAGCTGGTCAGTGCTACCTAGCTATGTCCGCATCGACAACCGTAACAGCAAGCTCAGTATGGATGTGGCAGATGCGTCGCTGCTGGATGGCGCCGCGGTCAATCAGTTCACGACGCACAATGGTGCTAACCAGCGGTGGCGCTTGGTCCCTGTAGATCCAGTCGAGATTCCGAACAGTATGGTGATTGTTAGTGTAAACAGCAGTAAGGCGCTTGATGTGCCCAATGGCTCCCACGATAGCGGGGTATTCATTCAGCAATACTCGCTACACAAGGGGCCTAACCAGCGGTGGCGTTTTATACCGTTCCAAGACAATCAATCGGTCCAGATCATCAACGAGAATAGCGAGCTCGCACTGGACGTACCAAGCCTCTCGACAACGCCCGGAACGGGGATTCAGCAATATCAGCCTAACCCTGGTTTAAATCAACAATGGGTGATAGTACCGAGCCCGGTTAGCCCATAATCATCAGCGCAGCATGTCCGAGATTGGGTCATGACGAAACGCGAGGGCGGCAAGGCCTAACAGCCCGCAAAGCTGCTCTTTGGCTCCAAGTCCCGTAGCCGGCCGCGGTGCAAGCGCACATTGTATCGCCGCTCGCATCGCACTATTTTGCGGGACTTTGTCCTCCTGGCTCGAGGCGCCCGTGACCGAATTTCTGCCGCCGCTCGCCCCTTATCCGCGCCAGCGGATGCGCCGCAACCGACGCGACCCGTGGTCGCGCAAACTCGTTGCCGAACATGTGCTGACCGCGGGCGACCTGATCTGGCCGGTGTTTGTGCACGACGAGGGGCACAAAGAGCCAGTCGCTTCTATGCCGGGGGTGTTCCGGCTGCCGATCGCGGCCGTGGTCGATGCCGCGGGCGAAGCCTGCGTCCTCGGCATTCCGACGATTGCGGTCTTTCCGGCGGTCCCGCCAGGGCTGAAGGATCCCGAGGGCAGCGAGGCGGTCAACCCCGGCAATCTCGTCTGCCGCGCCGTCGCCTCGCTCAAAGCGGCGGTGCCCGACATTGGCGTACTGTGCGACGTGGCACTCGACCCGTTCACCTCGCACGGCCATGACGGCGTGATCCGCAACGGTTATGTCGAGAATGACGAGACCGTGGCGATCCTGTGCCGGCAGGCGGTGGTGCAGGCCGAAGCCGGCTGCGATATCATCGCTCCGTCAGACATGATGGATGGCCGCATCGGAGCGGTGCGCGACGCCCTCGACGAGGCCGGCTTTGCCCATGTCCGCATCATGTCCTATGCGGCAAAATACGCCTCGGCATTTTACGGACCGTTCCGCGACGCGATCGGTTCGAAAACCGCGCTCGGCAGCGCCGACAAGCGCACCTATCAGATGGACCCGGCCAACACCGACGAGGCCCTGCGCGAGGTGGCGCTCGACCTCGAGGAGGGGGCCGATATGGTCATGGTCAAGCCTGGCATGCCGTATCTCGATATCGTGCGCCGGGTCAAAGAGGCGTTTCGGGTGCCGACCTATGCCTATCAGGTCTCGGGCGAGTACGCGATGCTGCACGCCGCGGCGCAAAACGGCTGGCTCGACGGCGACCGTGCAGTCATGGAAAGCCTGATCGCCTTCAAGCGAGCCGGCGCCGACGGCATCCTGACCTACGCCGCTGTGGACGCCGCCCGCGCCCTGAAAGCGGGATAAGGCCACGAGGCATATGGGCGCGGCGGACCGGGCGGAGTTTGCGCGCTTCGGGATTGAACCGGGGTGGGGATTTGCGATCCGCCATCGCGTGCGGTGGAGCGAATGCGACCCGTTTGGCCATGCGAACCACCGCGCCTATTTCGAATGGTTCGAGGAGGCGCGCAATCGCTATCTGGAAGATGTCGGGCTCCCGGCACTATCGGCAACGACACCGGGGCCGGTCATGGCGGAAACCGGCATTCGCTATTACCGGCCGCTCGCCTATGGCAACGAGGTGTTGATTACCGCGCGTACGGTGCGGCTCGGCCGCACCAGCTTCGAGATGGAATATGCGGTGTGGCGCCAGGGCTTGTTCGCGCAAGGCCGGGCGGTGCTGATCCTGGTCGTCAACGCGAGCGGTGAAAAGACGCCGCTGCCCGAGGCGCTGCGGCGCGCTATGCTGGCGCGCGACCCCGAAGCCCGTGAGGCCGGCATCAGTGAAAAGAGGACATCCGGATGAAGCGCGCCGTCATCGTCATCTGCGACAGCCTGCGCCGCGATCTGATCACCCCCGAGGTGGCGCCGTTCCTGACCGAATGGGGCCAGCGCGCGGCGCAATTCATCAATCACTCGAGCGTCTTTCCGTCGACGACGCGGACGAGCGCGGCATCGATCGCCACCGGCTGTTTGCCGGCGCGCCACGGGCTCCTCGGCAATACAATGGCGCTCGACGAGGGGCAGGGGCTCGTTTGCCTGTCGGTCGGAAAGCCCGATTTCCGCGATCGGCTGCACCGCGCAACCGGCCGCACACTGTACATGCCGACGCTGGCCGAGCGGGTCGCGCACGCTGGCGAGACCGCGATCGCGTTTTCGAACGTGTCGCCCGGGGCCGCCTATTTTCTCGATCCCGACGGCTACGGCTGGGTCTACAATCCGGCGGGCAGTTTCGGACCCGGCCGTCGGCCGTTGCCAACCGAGGAGGGACTCGCGGTCGAAAAGGGCGAGGCCGGCGACAACGCCGTCACCGAGCGTTTTTGCGCCGAGGTGCTGCTCAAGCGCGCACCGGCACTGGCCGTGTTGTGGTTGTCCGAGCCCGACTATACCGGCCACCACACGCCCTTGGGCTCGCCCGAGCACAGGCGCGCGATTGCCGCGGCCGACGCCAACGTGCGCCGTGTCGCCGAAACGGTGGCGCGGCTCGACCCCGGTGGGGACAATATCCTGTTCGTCGTTGGCTCCGATCACGGGATGGAGAGCGTCGCCGAGACGATCGATCTCGACGGACTGTTGATCGATGCCGGGCTAAAGCGGGCACCGGGATCCTCGGATGTCGTCGTCGCCCCCAACGGCACGGCGGCACTTCTTTATTTCGCGGAACCCGAGGGTGCTCACATTGCGGCCGTCACGCGATTGCTTGAAAGCATGGAATGGGTCGGCGAAGTGTTCGTCGGCGAGCGGCTCGCCGCAGTCGGGCTGCCAACTGGCTCGCCGGCGCAAATCGCGATTACGATGAAGGCCGATGACCGCGCCAACCCGCATGGCGTGCCAGGGTATAGCCACGTCGTACGCGATGCGCTTGAACCCAAAGACGCGACCGGCTTTGGCGTGCACGGCGGGCTCGGCGCCAACGAGCAACGCCCGTTCCTGTTCATCGCGGGCAACGGGTTTACTCCTGGCACCTGCCGGGAACGCTCATCGCTGATCGACATCGCGCCGACGGTGCTGCGTCATCTCGGCTTGCCCCCGGCAGGCCTCGACGGACGGCCATTGCCCGGTCATCCTTCTTTCTGAAGGCCCAGAGGCGGGTATGGTCGAGGCGCTTCGGATCAGCCCCGCGCAGAGATGTACGCAGGCTCATATACCGGCGGCTGGCTTTCCTCCGCCGGCGAGGGCCGCCTCCTCTTCGGCCTCGCGCTTCGCGCGTGCTTTCTCGACCATGCGGCAGGAGATGATCGATGCTTCAAACAATACGATTAACGGGATCGCAAGGCTTGTCTGGCTGATCACATCGGGCGGTGTCAGTACCGCGGCGACGATGAACATGATGACGATCGCGTAGCGCCGCTTCGAGGCGAGCCCGGCTGAGGTCACGAGACCGACCCGCGCCATCAAGGTCAGCAGCACCGGCAGCTGGAACGCGACCCCGAACGCGAACAGCAGAGTCATGACCAACGACAGGTATTCGTTGACCTTGGCCTCCAGCACGATCGGCAACGTGCCTGGTCCGCCGGACGATTCGAAACTGACAAAGAACCGCCAAGCATAGGGAATGACGACAAAATAGGCGAGCGCCGCGCCCATTAAGAACAGCACCGGCGTCGCGAACAGATAAGGAAAAAATGCGCGCTTTTCGTTCTTGTAGAGACCGGGGGCGACAAATTTCCAGATTTGCGTCGCGACGATCGGAAAGGCGAGGCACAGCGCCGCCCAGAACGAGACTTTGACGTAAGTAAAAAAGGCTTCGGTCAAACTGGTGTAGATCAGGTGGCGCCCGGTCTGGCCCTCGAAGATCACCGCCAGCGGGTGGATCAAAAAATTGAAGATCCTCACTTTGAACTGATAGCAGGCGAGAAACGCGACCATGATCGCGCCAATCGACCACATCAGCCGGTTGCGCAATTCGATCAGATGATCGAGAAGCGGCATTCGGCCTGCTTCGAGCTCGGCCTCGCGGTCGTCGTAGGTCATTTCCGGCTTCTATGATCTCGGCGGCACCCCACCCCGCGCCTCGGGCTCGGGTGGCGGTGCAACCGGCGTCGGCTTTGGTGCAGCAATCACATCCGGTTCAGATTCCGGCCCAGGCACCATCGGGACTGGCTCGCCTACCGTTGCGATGTGAGAGGGCGTGCGGTCGGTCATCTCTGGCATATGCGCGACTGGAGCCCCCGCTGCCGCGGCAGGAACGGCCTCGATCGTGTCGGGCACTGTTGTTGCCCCGTGGCTCGGGGTATTGATCGCTGCGGCTACCGGCACGGTTGACGAAAAATCGGGCAATTCTGGCGGTCTTAGACTCTCGGCGAGGCTTCCGGTCGGATCGATTGAGTTACTGAACTCCTTTTCGAAGTCGAATTCCGAGGCCTTTTTCAGCTCTTGCCGCATTTCATCAAGTTCGGCCTCTCGGATCATCTGGTCGATGCCGCTCTGAAATTCGCGCGACAAGGTACGAGCTTTGCGCACCCAATACCCGGCGACGCGCATCGCTTTTGGAAGATCCTTGGGACCGATAAAAACCAGCGCCACCGCCCCGATCAACAGGATCTCTGACCAGCCGAAATCAAACAGCATCGGCTCGCATTCCGCTCTTCACCCAAACCATCATATAGGCTCCGTCATCGGCCGGGATGATGTCAGAAAGGCCGCACCCCGGCAACGCCGCCCTCTCGCCGCGAGAACACGCGGCTGAGACAGGCATCTCGCCTTCACATCCCGGTCCTCTAAATCCGCGAATAATCGCCGGCGGTAATGTGGCTGCGAAAGGTCAGTGGTGCGGCAATGTGTCGGATCGGTTCGAGGCTACCGCCGGTGCCGCGTACGATGATCGTCCCGTAATCAAAGAGCCGCCCGGGGATTGACTGGTCGACGTCGACGCTCTCGACCTTGGCGCAGTTCATTTCGAGCGTATGGCGTCCGAGCAATCCTGTTTTATAAATAACGCGCTGGTCGGTGACCGCAAACTCGGTGGTGGCGCGCCGAATATAAGCGCGCAGCCCGGCCCACGCCGCCAACACGCCGACAATCGCCGCGGCAATCCACAACGCCAAGCTCAAATACTGGGTCTGGCTCCCCGCCTCATAGATCGCGGAAACGATCAGAACCAGGCACACGATGCCGGCGAGAACGGCGCGGGTAAAGATCACCGGATGCAATCGCGACTCGTAGATGATCCTCTCGCCCGGCTGCAGCACTCGTCTCACATAGTTCATTGCCGCAGGACCCCGTCCATCCGTGGTCCGGTCGCCCCTATCGACCGCGCTGCCATCTTCCCCCGATTATTGTACCACGATTCCCACGTGACCGGATGTCATGTGGCATGAAATGCCGCAATCAGCGGTGAGAGCTGCTGTTCAGCGCCGCGCGATAAGCGCGCACCGCCGCGGCGAAACCCATGACAAGGGCGTCGGTGGTCAGCTCGTGTCCAATCGAAGCCTCGGCAAAATCCGGCATGGCGGCGACGAGAGGCGGCAAATTGTCGAGGTTCAGATCGTGTCCGATGTTGACGACAAGGCCCATCTCGCCGGCCCGTTGCGCCGTCGCGGCACAGGCCCGGCACAAAGCCTCGGGTGCCCGGTCGCGGAACGCCGCCGCATAGCCGCCGGTGTAGATCTCGATCCCATCGGCACCCACGTCGTGTACGTGCTCGACGATTCCCGGATCGGGATCGACGAACAGGATCACGCGTGCGCCGATCTGTTTTAGCGCAGCGAGCGCCGGCAGCACCACGGCGCGTTGATCGGGGCCGAGCTTCCAGCCTTCCTCCGAGGTCAAAACACCGGGCGCGTCGGGCACCAGCGTGCATTGCTCCGGTTTCACCTGGCGCACGAGGTCTAGGAGTCGCGCGTCGGGATAGCCCTCGATATTGAGCTCGAAACCGGGCCGCCATGGCCGCATCAATTCCGCAAGCTCAAAGACGTCGCTGCGGCGGATATGCCGCTCATCCGGACGCGGGTGCATCGTTAGCCCGTCTGCGCCGGCATTGTGCGCAATGCGGCCAAACCGCATGACATCAGGCACGCCGGTGCGGCGCGAGTTGCGCAACAGTGCGATCTTGTTGAGGTTAACGCTGAGCCTCGGCATGTGGCCGATATTACACCCGCGGCGCTTACCGGGTCAGCTGCAATTGATGCCGTTGCCATAGAGCCGACATCGCGCGTGATGCAGATCAACGCGGCGCGCTTTTGCCGTGGCGATTCTTCTGCCATGGAAAAGCCGCACGATCTTCGACAGTTGGCCGAATGGTATTGCTCACTCGCACCGATCGGCCATTCCGACGGACGCGAATGGCGATTGAAGCTCGCCGACTATCTCGACCGCAGGGCTGAGGAATTGGAGTGTTCCGCCAAGCGCGAAGAGGCCCACAATTCTGCGGCTCGATGCTCCGCAAGCAGCGCGATAGCTTGTCGTGTCTCGCGCGGGTGACGCAGCCGCAGCACCACAAGCTTGGCATAAGCCTCGCGGCCCAGTCGTTCCGCGGTTTCGCGGCGGCGCCGCTCCCAGGTATTCCAGGCCCAGCGGATCGGGTGGCTCGGCCGCAGCAGATGCCGCCAATGTTCGCGGTTACCCGACCACAATTCGGTACGCAGCACGGCGCGAACAATCGTGCGGCGGATCACCCGCGCCATGATCACCCACCGCTCGTAATCGAGCCATACGAGATGCGTCGCGCGCTCCCAGACAATGTCGCGCACCGGCCCGTAATTGCCGTCGACGACCCATGCCTCGGCTGCGATCGCCGTGTTGACGCGGCGCACAAATTCCTCCGGGTCGTGCCGCGTCAGATCGCGCCAGCCCGGTTGCCAGTTGATAGCGTCGAGTTCGATATGCGGCATGGCCAAAGCTGCCGCGATTTTCCGCGCCAGTGTTGTCTTGCCGGCCCCCGAGGTGCCCGTTATCACGACCCGCATTGATCACCTTGATCGCGGCTGCCAGCGCTGGTTCGATTTTTGCCGGGCCGCTCGGCTTGCCCTGCGGCGCCCCGAACCCTACAACCGCGTAATGCCCACAAGACATTTCCGAGCCGGAATTCGGCATCTGATCACGTGGTCGGCGCTCCAGGTTTTGCTGGCCTTGCCGCTTTCCGCCGCTGCACAAACTACAACGACGACCAGCACGGCTGGACCCTCGAGTGCAACACAATCAGCGACCGTTGGCACGCCAACGATCAATCGCGTCGGCCCCGCGGCAACCTCGGTAACGGGGATGTCGGGTACGTCCGGCTCATCGGTGAACGCGGCTGGTCGCGCAAGTCCCACTTCCGCCATGAGCGGCACGACCGCTGCCGGCACGACGGCGGCAACCTCGACCGCGGCACCGCCGGCGACCGCGGCAACGGCGCCGGCCTGGCTGTTGTGTCCACCACAAGGCACTCCGGGTTCGCAACCATTCGTCGCCGGAACCGATCTGTCCTGCGCGCCTTAGATCATTCCGGGTGCGACGGTGGGGCGCAGCCGGTTACAGCGTGAGTCAACGGCGCAATACGGACCAAAATCTGGCCGTGCAGCCCGCACCAGCCGCTCGCGGGGCCATAAAGGCAGCCTTCGAAGGCCTCAAGCGTCGTGTCGCGAAAGATTGCGCTGATCATCTCGTCATCGTGACGCCATCTCTCCTCGACTGCGGCCTGATATCCGGCCGCGGGCACCGGTGGCGTGACGCAAATCTGATCGGGTCGGTCGTATTGCCTGTCGAGTGCCGCCGCGATCGCCCGAAACGCACGCGGATTGCGTTCGTGAAACAGCGGTTGGAGCTGGATGCGCTTCAGCCCGTGCGTTTCCTTGTCTGTCTGAAAGAATACCGCGACCGGCACTCCGCCGAGCGTCTTGTCTCTCAGCACCACTTCGGCATAGCTATCGCCAAAATCGAGCGGCCGCGGCAGCTGCACCGCTTCTGAGCCGAACTGTCGCGCAAGCCCTTGCGAACTCTCGCCCCAATGCACCTCATTGAGCAGCCCCTCGACCCCATCCGCCGCCAAAGCCGGCAGGACCAGCAGCAGCCCGGCCGCAGCGACCGCAATCCGAAGGAACGGGTAGAACAGAGCCAGCATTACTGGTACTACTTCGCTCCATATTGCGCATTAAACAAGGCCGACATCTCAGGCATCAAAGCGAGAAGAGCCCATTTCGGTCAGGTACCGCCTCGGACGGTTCTCTCAAGAACGTTGCGCTCATGTAAGCTCCGATCCGTCCTTGATGCGACCCGCATCCCGATTTGACGCGCCCACGGTGGTTCTGCACCGCCTCGCGTTGATCCGGCGCACCAGCGGCCCTATGTTCCGGCTCGCATGACGCCGCTCTCGCATATTCGAAATTTCGCGATCATCGCGCATATCGACCACGGCAAGTCGACTTTGGCCGACCGGCTGATCCAGGTTTGCGGCGGGCTCGAAGAACGCGAAATGCGCGAGCAGGTACTCGATCAGATGGAGCTGGAGCGCGAACGCGGCATCACGATCAAGGCGCAGACGGTGCGCTTGAACTACCGCGCGCGTGACGGCGAAAGCTATGTCCTCAATCTGATGGACACGCCGGGCCATGTCGATTTCTCTTATGAGGTCAGCCGCTCGCTCGCCGCTTGCGAGGGATCGCTGTTGGTGGTCGATGCCAGCCAAGGGGTCGAGGCGCAGACGCTCGCCAATGTGTATCAGGCGATCGATGCCGGTCACGAGATCGTCCCGGTTCTGAACAAGATCGATTTACCCGCGGCCGAGCCCGACCGGGTCAAGGAGCAGATCGAGGATGTCATCGGTCTGTCTGCCGCCGACGCGGTGCTGATCTCGGCCAAGACCGGGCTCAACATCGATCAAGTGCTGGAAGCGCTGGTGACCCGGCTGCCGCCGCCCGCGGGCAACGCCAAGGCACCGCTGAAGGCGCTGCTCGTCGATAGCTGGTACGATTCCTATCTCGGTGTCGTCATTCTGGTGCGAGTCAAAGACGGCGAATTGCGCGCCGGGCAAAAGATCCGGCTGATGGCGACGGGTGCCGTGCACGGGGTCGAACGGGTCGGCGTCTTCACCCCGAAGGGGGTTGCGGTCGAGGCGCTCGGACCGGGCGAAATCGGCTTTATTACCGCCGGCATCAAGACTGTCGCCGATTGCCGCGTCGGTGATACGATCACCGAGGACCGCCGTCCTGCGGCAGAGCCCTTGCCCGGTTTCAAACCGGTTCAGCCGGTTGTATTTTGCGGGTTGTTTCCGACGGATGCCGCCGATTACGAGCGATTGCGCGACAGTCTCGCGAAATTGCGGCTCAACGATACCAGCTTCGAATATGAACCGGAGACCTCCGTGGCGCTCGGTTTCGGCTTTCGCTGTGGATTTCTCGGTTTGTTGCATCTCGAAATCATCCAGGAGCGGCTGGCGCGTGAATTCGACCTCGATCTGATCGCGACCGCGCCCTCAGTCGTCTATCGAGTGCATCTGACAAACGGGGTCGTGCGCACCCTGCACAACCCGGCCGACATGCCCGATCCAGTGTGCATCGACCACATCGAGGAGCCGTGGATCAAGGCGACGATCCTGGTACCGGATGCTTATCTCGGGCCCATTCTCGCGCTGTGCGAGGAACGCCGCGGCGAGCAGGCGGATCTGACCTATGCCGGCAACCGGGCAATGCTGGTCTATCATTTACCTTTGAACGAGGTCGTGTTCGACTTTTACGACCGTTTGAAATCGGTCAGCCGTGGCTATGCCAGTTTCGACTATCAGATCGACGGTTACCGCGAGGGCGACCTTGTGCTGATGAACATTCTCGTCAACGGCGAGCCGGTCGATGCCCTGTCGGTCATCGTTCACCGCCAGTATGCCGAGCGTCGCGGCCGGGCGTTGTGCGAACGCCTCAAAGACCTGATCCCGCGCCAATTGTTTCAGGTCGCGATCCAGGCCGCGATCGGCGGTCGCATTATCGCGCGCGAGACGGTCAAGGCCTTGCGCAAGGACGTGCTCGCCAAATGCTATGGCGGCGACGTGACCCGCAAGCGCAAGCTCCTCGAAAAGCAGAAAGAGGGGAAAAAGCGGATGCGTCAATTCGGCAAGGTCGAGATCCCGCAATCCGCCTTTATCGCCGCGCTCAAGATGGGCGACACCTGATTTATCGTTCGGATGGGTGCAGGTCTGCTCCGATCCGCCACCCTTCGGTCATCCGCAGCGCTTTGCTGGTTAATTTGATTAACCAAGATCAGTGCGCGGAAACTGTCACAGGTATATGCGTTCACGTTCGATTCGCTCGATCGCGTTATCTTTATAATGGATGGGCGGAGGGGCGGCATGAGTTTGAGCATTAGACACACTTTCTTCATGATCCTGCAGGCAGTGAACTCGCCTTTTGCAGCCCTCCTGCTCCTCGGCATCAGCTTTGCTGCATCGGGGTGTGCGCCTTCGGGCACAATGAGTTCGGGACAGGCTGGGGTAACGAGCTTTGCCCCGCTCGTGCAGCAGGTGATCCCGGCGGTTGTCAATGTGTCGGCGGTGCAGAAACTGAATAGGGCGGCAGCCGATTGGGATGTCGACAACGGCACCTCCCCGGTCGCCGAGCGACACGCCGGACTGCCCGCTTCGGGTCTCGACGAATTGCTGCGCAAATTTTTCGAAGAGCAGGAGGGCAAGGGTGGGCCCCACCTCCGAAGTCTCGCATTGGGATCGGGTTTCATCATCGATCCGCGCGGCTATATCGTCACCGACGATCATGTGCTGGAGAATGCCGATCGGGTCACGGTCACTTTTCACGACGCGACACAGCATCAGGCGCAGATCATCGGGCGCGACGGGTTGACCGATCTGGCGCTTTTGAAAATTGAGGCGCCGCAGCCCTTACCGTTTGTGCGGTGGGGCGACAGCAATGCGGTGCGGGTTGGTGACTGGGTGCTGGCGATCGGCAATCCGTTCGGGCTCGATGACACGGTCAGCAGCGGGATTGTCTCGGCGCGCGGCCGCGACATTCATTCGGGTCCTTACGACGATTTTTTGCAGATCGACGCCTCAATCAATCGCGGCAATTCGGGCGGCCCAACCTTTGATCTCGACGGCAACGTCATCGGCATCAATACAGCGATCTACTCCCCCAATGGCGGCTCGGTTGGTATCGGCTTTGCGATCCCGGCCAATCTTGCGCGGCCCGTGGTCGAGCAATTACTGCAGCACGGAAAAGTCGCCCGTGGTTGGCTCGGGGTGCAGATCCAGCCGGTAACGGCAGATATCGCCCAAGGCTTTGGTCTGCCGACGCCGCTGGGCGCGCTCGTTGCCGGGGTCAGCCCCGCCGGACCGGCTGCGCGAGCGGGTTTCGTCAATGGCGATGTGATCCTGAGCATCAATGGTCGCGATATCGGAAGGATGCGCGATCTGCCCTTGATCATCGCCGAAATGCCGATCGGTCGATCGGCCGATGTGACGGTGTGGCGCGGCAATCGCGAAATCACGCTGCGGCCAGTGATCAGCCTGATGCCCGACGAGCCGGAGACGGCAGAGTTTCGAGCGCCTCAAACGACCCCCTTGGCCAAATCCGCGCCGGACATTACCGCGGGCCTCAAGCTTGCTCCGTTGGCCGGGCAACTGCGCAAGCGGCTGCAGGTTCCCAAGGACGTCAGCGGGGCCGTCGTCACCGCAATCCCCGACGACAGTCCGCTGTCAGGCGCGGATCTGTTGCCCGGCGATGTCATCCTGATGATCAACCAGGAGCCGGTGGGCTCGCCAAGCGAAGCTTTCGCCAAATTTCGGGCGGCGACAGCGCGCGGCGCCAAAACCATACTGGTGCTGGTGAATCGCCACGGCAGCAACCATTATTTGGCGCTGTCACTCGCCGGCCAAGGGGCGCCCGGCGGTCCAGGCTGACCCCCGGGCACGGGTATTTATACTATTCAGCGGCGAGCCTTTGTTGCCGGCCGCGCAATTCGGCGACCCGAGCGCGGGTGTAAAGTTCGGTCCAGTTCGACAACGCAAAGTCCGTGACCTGCCGCGGGTCGTAACCACGCTCAGGGATCAAGATCTGCTTACCCCCGATATGGACCGCTCGAATGCGGCTCCTATCCTGCAGCAATGCAATATTGTCGAGCGGAGAGAAGTCGAGCGCGATAAAGTCCGCCGAGCGACCAGGCTCAAGCCGGCCAATGCGGTCACCCTCGGTCATAAAGCGCGCATTGACCTCGGTTGCGGCGCGCAAGGCAGCCGCCGGCGCAAAGCCGAGATCGTCGACAAACAATTCGAGTTCGCGCGCATTCCACTCGCCATACGGCGTCACCGCAAAACCGGTATCGGTTCCGGTCATCATCGGGATGCCGGCGGCGTGTGCTTTTTTCCAATTCGCACAGCCGATCTCGTATTCACGCCGCGCCGCGTTTGGGCGACCCTTTTGCCCAGCCGGCTCGTGCGGTTGCGTGAACTCGATGACGTTCTTTGGCTGGGTCAGAGTGGGGCACAGTGCGCTCCCCGTCTCCAGCATCGCTGCGATGCATTCGTCATTGAGATGGTTCGCGTGAAAGATCAGATCGACGCCGCTGCGCGCCGCGTACAGCGTCGCCTCGCGGCCGCGTGCGTGAACGACGACCTTTTTGCCGAGGCGGTGGGTCTCGCGCACCATCGCGTCGGTCTCTTCCTGGTTGAAAGCGGCAATCAGTTCACCATTATCGCGGCGCTGGATGCCGTCGAGCGCGATCTTGATGCAATCGACGCCGTCCTTGACCTGGCGGCGGATCTCTTCGATCGCCTCGGCGATATTCGTCACCAGTTTGCCGATCGAGGTTTCGGGTGCGCCAATCCAGGTCGGGTACCAATCGGTCAGGCCCTGATGCGTCGTGACGTAGCGCCCAGCCGCCATGACTCGCGGGCCGTCGAACAGCCCGGCGCGGATCGCGTTGCGGATCGACAGGCTGATCTGTCCGGCGTCGCCCGGCGAGCACAGTGCCGTAAACCCGGCGGCGGCACATTTTTGCGCAAAGAACAGACCACGCAGCGCACGAAATTCGAGCGGGCTGTAAAGATCGATATCCTCCTCGCTTTTCGCATTGCCATAGGCGAGATGCGTGTGAACGTCGATCAGACCCGGCATCACGAACAGGCTCGAATAGTCGAGCACACGGTCCTGAAGCGTGCGGCGCGGCGCCATGTTATCGGGTCCGACATAGTCAATGACACCGGCTTCATCAAAGACGAGGGTTTGCTTGGCCGCGGCATCGTCGTCTGTGCCGGTGAACAGCTGACCGCATTCTACAAATGTCTTCATTGCCGACTCCTGTCACACCGAGGATCCCGAGGCTAAGCCAAGCTTCCGCCCAAACGGCGCAGTTCTAGCACAGCGGAAGCCGTTGGGGCAGGTCGGGATGTGGCATGGGGCGGCGGAAGCCATTCCTGAAATGAGCCCGATGCTATAGCCGAAGCGATAACCTTAAACGCGCGGCAACTGCTAACCTTAACAAATGAAAGCCGATAACCTTAACGGGGAAGCTCGTCGCGGCCTCAAATGGGTATTCCCGACAAACTTAATGCGAACCCGCGGAGCCGTTGAAGCCAACATAGAGGATATGTGATCTTCTCCCCAGTCTAATTCATCTAGAACTCGCTGATCTACAAAACGCAAAAGATCCCAGATCATTGACGCAGTAAGATTAGCACTCCACAACAGTATTGAAAGTTGGCAATTCAGGGGTCACGCCAACAGCGTCCACCGATTATTGTCGGTCTTCTTTCCCTTGTTCCCTACGGATGCCGCCTATTCCACCTTCTTTGATGTCCTTGTCGGCTTCGCTTTCGACCGGTTTGTCGCGCCAATCATCGTCTTTTTCGTCCTTTCTCGGCTGCTTGGTATCTGACATCACAATCTCCTCGTCCAGTATCCGTGCGCATCGTGCGCTCCTAACAGGGAGGCTTACGAGGTGGTTCCAGATCAAGAAGATCGCGTCGACCCGCGTGAATTAATGCCGAAATCGCGTTTTCGCGATCACGGTTGACGGACAAGGTGGAAAATACGTTGCGGGATGTCCGGTTTTGGGGTTAACCGGATTTGACGACAGCGCGGCAAGCGGGATCGATTCTCGGATGGCGGGCAATCTCGTTCAAGGCGCGGTTTTTACCGTCATGGTGGTGCGTGCAGGATTGCTGCACGATCCGGCTTTCGAGACCGAATTGGCCGAGCAGATCCGCCGCAGCCCGCGCTTTTTTCTGAACGCGCCAGTCGTGCTGGATCTTAGAGAGGCGAGCGAGTTCACGACCGCAGCCGAATTTACCGAGGCAAAAGACCTGTTGCGGCGCTATACCCTGACCCTCGTCGGCGTGCAGAATGCACAGCCGGCGCAAACTGAGGCCGCGGCCTCCGCCGGACTCGCCGGTTTTGCTCCAAATTCGACCCATCCACGCCGCGCCCGCCCAGCCGATCCATTGCCGCCGCGCGCACCGCCTGCCGCCGCGCCTCCGCCGCAACCCGAACTCGTGGCCGGGGCAAAGACCCGGCTCATCACCCAGCCGGTGCGTTCGGGGACCCAGATTTACGCCCGCGGCGCCGATCTTGTCATCGTCGCGCCGGTCAGCCCTGGCGCCGAAATCATCGCTGATGGGAACATACACGTGTATGGCCCATTGCGCGGGCGCGCATTGGCTGGTGCCGCGGGAGACGTCGAGGCGCGAATCTTTTGCAGTCGGTTCGAAGCCGAACTCGTCAGCATCGCCGGCCATTATCTCGTAAGCGAGCAAATGCCCCCGGAACAGCGCGGATTTCCAGTCCAGATTGCCCTCGTCGATGACCGGTTGACCATCACCCGCAATTGACGCTCATCTAGGTGAGCCGCAAGCGCCGAGCGTGCTTGCAACCTGACCGGCGTCGGATCGGCGTCGGGCCGCTCGGGGGAAGGGGGAGGTCTTTATTGTCAGCAAAAGTCATCGTGCTCACGTCGGGCAAGGGCGGCGTCGGCAAGACGACCAGCGCCGCCGCCATAGCCGCCGGTTTGGCGCTGCGCGGCCACCGCACCGTTGTCATCGACTTTGATGTGGGGCTGCGCAATCTTGATCTGATCATGGGTTGCGAGCGCCGCGTGGTATTCGATTTTATCAATGTCATCAATGGCGACGCCAAGCTCAATCAGGCCCTGATCAAAGATAAGCGCAACGACCACCTCTACATATTTCCGACGTCGCAGACGCGTGACAAGGACGCGCTAAAACGCGACGGGGTCGAGCGCGTACTCGATGAGCTAAGAGAAGGTTTTGATTATATTATTTGCGATAGTCCTGCGGGAATCGAGCACGGTGCCATCACCGCGCTGTATTTCGCCGATGTGGCGATCATTGTAACCAATCCGGAAGTCTCCTCGGTGCGCGACAGCGACCGCATTATCGGCATCCTGGCCTCGAAATCGCGTCGCGCCGAAAAAAATATGGATCCGGTCGAGGTGCACCTGCTGCTGACCCGGTATTCACACCAGCGTGTCGAAAGGGGCGAGATGCTGGCGCTCGAGGACGTCAACGAGATCCTGTCTGTCCCGCTTCTCGGCATCGTTCCCGAATCGGAATCGGTGCTCCGCGCTTCGAACACTGGGACACCGGTCGTGTTCGACGAAGGTAGCCCGGCGGGCCAAGCCTATCTCGACGCCGTTGCCCGCCTGCTCGGCGAAGAGCGCGAACTGCGCTTTCTGAAGCCTGAGCGCCGCAGCTTTTTGCGCAATCTGTTCGGCAGGGTGTGATGCGGCTCCTCGATTTTCTGTTTCCCGACCGCAACAACTCGGCCGCGATCGCCCGAGACCGGCTGAAGATCGTGCTCGCCCATGAGCGGGCGAGCCGCCAAGCGCCCGATTTTCTGCCGGCACTGCAAAAAGATCTGATCGAGGTCGTCGGCCGCTATATCGAGATCCGTGACGACAGGCTGCGGATCAATGTTGCGCGGTCGGGTGAAACGTCACTGCTCGAAATCAATGTCGAACTCGATGGCGCCAACATCAAACTGGCCGAGAACGGAGCCGTGAAACCAAAGCCAAAAACGCTATCGGCGGCGATAATGGTGCCAAAACCCGATCCCGGGTC
>JAFAOB010000456.1 GCA_019238055.1 Alphaproteobacteria bacterium | reverse complement strand
CGCCAGGTCCCACCCACCAATAACGGCGCCGAACGCGCGCTCCGGCCCAGCGTCGTCTTCCGCAAGGTCACCAACGGCTTCCGGTCCCTCTGGGGCGCCGACGTTCACGCCCTCACCCGATCCGTCATCGGCACCGCTCGCCTCAACAGCATCGCAGCCCATCAGGCCATCAAAAACGCCCTCAGCGGAACCGTCAGCTTCAAAACCTGACCAACCCCGTGAGTAATTACCTGAAGCTAAACGATTCAGGTATCTTCGCTTAGATGCGGAAGACCCGGAGACATCGCACTACCTGCGTAATCTAAGATGGGACGTGATGGCTAATTGTGCCTTTCTGTCAGCAATTCAATATTACAATCATTACAGGAGGTAGGAGAAGCTAATAACTCCTGCACCCACCCTTCATACGCCTCAATAGCGTCAGCATCTCTGCGCGATACTGATATCGGTTATAGATCCTCGCAATCGGGCCGCCGGTCTGCTCGCCGTTCTTGTGCGCCAGCAATCCCAGTGGGAGTTGCCGTTGCGCATGCCGCTCGGGTTACCGAACGTTCTTGTCTGCATGCAACAGGCTCATGACGTGGCGACCCCACATCTCCAGAGCTTGGCGCTTTTCTTCTGAATAAGCATGGCGATTATAAACCGCCGCCACTCCGCTGATGACACCTGATTTGTGGTTGAGGATCTTCTCGATCACGTGCGGCGCGACGCCGAGGCGGGCCATCCTATTCGTCCGTCATTGTCACGACCTGGCGACGAGCTCTCCGAGCCATTCCTCATATGCTTCCACAGCGGCCCGCATCTCCGCCCGGTACTGATAGCGATTATAGATTTTCGCGATCGGGCCGCCGCTCTCCGTGCCATTCTTGTGAGCGAGAAGCCGCTCGGTGATGTGTGGCGGGGTACCGATTGACGCGTGGATCGTGCTGTAGGTGCGGCGGAGATCATGCCGGGTAAAATGGGTGACACTGGAGAGCTTGAGAAAAGCGCGATGATCGTTGGAGAAATTGTTGTACCGCTTGCCTGGATCTGCCTCGCCTCGGAAAAGCCAGCCTCGTGTAGGCAGCCCCTTGAGCAACTCGGCGGTCACCTCGTGGTATGGCACGATATGTGGCTCGTCGCATTTCATCTCCTCCGCAGACCACGTGAACGTCTTGGCCTCCCGACTCGTCTGCGTGTCCGTCAGGTTGGCCACCTGAGACAAACGTTGGCCGCTGTATGTAAGCAGTCGGAGAAGCTGGCCGTAGACGCCGAAGTTTCGCGCGGCGGCGAGGACAACGCGAAGCTCGTCGGGACTCAAGGCGCGCGAACGAGCTTTCACCTTATGCGGTTTCTGAAGGCGCCCAAGCGGGGACGCCTCAATGTAGCCTCGCCGAAAGCAGAAATTCATGAATGTCTTGAGCGCCGTGTAGAGGTGGTTCGCCTCGCTCGGCGTATCGCTCATTCCATCAAGTAGGGCGGCGATCTTGGCTGTGGTGATCTCTGACAGAGCGGTGTGACCGAATTTTGGGAGCGCTCTGCGCAGAAGCCGCTCAGTCTCCTTTGCCGTATTCGCACGGTTCTTGTTTTTCAGGTGGCTCTCGGCGAAGAGATCGAGCGCGCTCCGAAAAGTGAGTGACTTTGGCTTGAACTGCCCAAGGGTAATCGCCGCGAGGATCTCCCGCGCTTGAACGCGTGCTTGGGCGAGGGAAATGATCGGGTAGCGCCCGATTGTTGTCCGCGTTCGGTCGCGTCCGTGGACGAGAACAAACGTGCGGGTTCCTCCCTGCGAGACCCGCACCGCCAAACCCGGTAAAGCATCGTCGGGGTAGGATCGCTGCCCCCGTTCCGGCGGAGCGAGGTTTCTGACGGTCACGTCATTCAGCTTCATAGCGAGCCGAATTAGGCTCTCATTAGGCTCCGCGCAAGTCAGTTATGTGGCGTTGAGCGCCGTGGTTCTATGTAGCAATGGTTTCCATTTTTCTATGCTATTCCAATTGGTCACGGTTATGGGCGTGCGGTCGAGAGTATCCGCGTGATAGCCCTTCGGCAGGCTCAAAATCTGTTGCCAGCAATGGCGTGGAGGTTCAAGTCCTCTCGCCCGCACCAGCAAAAGTCAGAAGTTAGGTCGCGTTGCGTAGACCGTCAGGCTGCTACCGGAGGCGCTGCAGCGGCGGCTGCGTCAATAGACGACGACGCTGCGGATCGACTCGCCCGCGTGCATCAGATCAAAGCCTTTGTTGATATCAGCGAGGGCGAGCTTGTGGGTGATCAGATCGTCGATGTTGATCTTCCCATTCATGTACCAATCAACGATCTTTGGTACATCGGTGCGGCCCTTGGCACCGCCAAACGCGGTGCCCTTCCACACCCGGCCGGTTACCAGCTGAAACGGACGGGTCGAAATCTCCTGACCGGCGCCGGCGACCCCGATGATCACGCTGACCCCCCAGCCGCGATGGCAGCATTCGAGTGCCTGCCGCATCGTCTGCACATTGCCGATGCATTCAAAACTACAGTCGGCGCCGCCTTTGGTCAGATTGACCAGATACGGGACGAGATCGCCCTCGACCTCCCTCGGATTGACAAAATGGGTCATCCCGAACGTTTCGGCGAGCGCGCGACGGCGCGGGTTGATGTCGACGCCGACGATCATGTCGGCACCGACCATACGACAGCCTTGGATCACGTTGAGCCCGATGCCACCGAGCCCGAAGATGACCACATTCGCTCCCGGTTCGACTTTGGCGGTGTTGATCACCGCGCCGATGCCGGTGGTAACCCCGCAACCGATGTAGCAGACCTTATCGAACGGCGCGTCTTCGCGGATTTTTGCCACCGCAATTTCCGGCAGCACGGTAAAGTTCGAAAAGGTCGACGTTCCCATGTAGTGAAAAATCTTCTCACCGCCGCGCGAGAAGCGGCTGGTGCCGTCAGGCATCACACCCTGGCCTTGTGTGGCGCGGATCGCCACGCACAGATTGGTTTTTCCCGACAGGCAATATTCGCATTGGCGGCATTCGGGCGTGTAGAGCGGGATGACGTGATCGCCCTTTTTGAGGCTCGTCACGTCGCGCCCGACATCGACGACGATGCCGGCACCCTCATGGCCGAGGATGGCCGGGAACAGACCCTCGGGATCGGCGCCCGACAGCGTAAACGCGTCGGTGTGGCAAATCCCGGTCGCCTTGATTTCGACCAGCACCTCGCCGGCTTTCGGACCATCGAGCTGAACCGTCTCGATCGTTAGCGGCTCACCAGCTTTGTGAGCGACAGCTGCGCGCGTCTCCACCAACCCCTCCCTTATTCCTTCAACGCCTCGGCTCACCGCATCCAGCCGCGGGCGGCCTCGACCAGAGCTATGGAACAATGAGCCGCATTGCGCCGGCCGCGTATTCTGGTTGATAACCACTCCGACCCCGGCATCGCGCCAATGATCGTCGCATTACGGTGCGCGATCGGCAAGACTGTTCGGGGTTCTGCAGGGGGTTTGCTGGTGCCGCCAAGCCGAGCAAAAAGTCACCGGCGATGGGGAGGAAGAATGCGGTTTTGGGTCGGGTGCGGTCTGTTCGCTTTTCTACTTCCCGTTGCCGCCGAATGCGCCACGGCTCCGAATGCCGAGGCCGGCAAGATCGTCTTTGTGAAGTGCGCTCTTTGTCATACTAACGAACCCGGGAAGAATAAGATCGGTCCGAGTCTGTTTGGCATCGTCGGCCGCAAATCGGCGAGCTTGCCCGACTATAATTACTCCGAAGCGATGAAGAATTTTCATCATACCTGGGATGCAAAGACGCTAGACAACTATTTGGCTGATCCGCGGACGGTGGTGCCGGGGACCAAAATGATTTTCCCCGGTATTAAAGACGAAACCCAGCGCGAGAATTTGATCGCCTATCTCGAAACCCTGAAATAGGGGCTCGAGCTCGATGATCACCGGCAATCGCCGCTTCAGCTTTTCGCTGCTGCTTGGGGTTCTGATCGCTGCGATCGTCGCACCGGTGAATGATTTGCGTGCCGGCGGACAGACGATTGAGATCGGATGGCTGTCACAGGCCATAAAGCGGATCTTGCCGTTGACCTATCTCGACCAGCCGCCCGATGACGAGGGCCTTCAGGGCGCGCGCCTCGGCATTGCCGATAACAACACGACCGGACAGTTTACCGGGCAATCCTTTGAACTCGTCGAGAGCATCGCATCTGAAGGCGGCGATGTCGCCGGCGCGTTTCGCAATCTTGCCGCGAAGGGGGTGCGGCTGGTGGTGACCGACCTCGATGCGCCAAAGCTGCTGAGCATCGCGGCTCTGCCGGGGGCCGCCCACCTGACGATCTTTGACAGTGGCGCTGCCGATGACCGGCTGCGCGATATGGACTGCCGCGCCAATATCCTGCATTTGTTGCCGAGCCAGGCAATGCTGGCCGATGCCCTGGTTCAGTATCTCGTGGTCAAGCGCTGGCCCAACATCCTGCTTGTTGTTGGTCACAGCGACGGTGACCGGGAATTTGCCGCCGATGTCAGGCACGCCGCTCTCAAATTCCAGGCGCACATCGCCGAAGAAAAGCCGTGGACCTTTATCCCGGGGGCGCGCCGGACCGATACCGGCCATTTCGCGATCCAGGCCGAGGTTGCGCGCTTTACGCAGGGGATCAGCTATGACGTGCTCGTCGTCGCCGATGAGGAGGACGAATTTGGCGATGACCTGTCCTATCGCACGTTCGATCCGCGGCCGGTTGCCGGAACTCAGGGTCTGGTACCGAGCGCCTGGGCGCGGCCGCATGAGCAGTGGGGCGCCACCCAGCTGCAGGACCGCTTTTTGCGGCGAGCGAAGCGCTGGATGAACGATCGCGATTACGCCGCCTGGATGGCGGTCAGGGCGATCGGAGAAGCGGCGAGCCATACCCAATCGACCGACCCCGCCATCATTTCCGCCTTTATCCGCAGCGATCGTTTTGAACTCGCCGCCTATAAGGGCGCCCGGCTCAGTTTCCGGCCCTGGGATGGACAGTTGCGTCAGCCGGTCTTGCTGGCCGATTCCCGCTCTCTCGTCTCGGTGTCGCCGCAGCCAGGTTTTCTGCACCAGTTCTCCGAACTCGACACGCTCGGGATCGACAAACCAGAAACCAAATGCCGAATGAACTGATCGTTAGCGCTCCTCTCCGTCATTCACGCGAAAGCGGGAATCCGGCCGCGGATAGACCGAAACGGCGGCTCTGGACCCCCGCCTTCGCGGCGGTGACGATAACTTTTTTGATCGGTCTTGCCTCTCTTTTTCTTTCCCCGATTGCGGCGGCGGACACGATCTATGTGTCGAACGAAAAGGACAACACAATCACCGTCGTCGACGGCGCCAAGCTGGAGCCGGTCAAAACGATCCCCGTCGGCCAGCGTCCACGCGGCATTCTGTTATCGAAGGACGCAAAGTCGCTCTACATCTGTGCCAGCGACAGCGACCACATCGAGGTGCTCGATCTCGCCTCGGATAAAATCGTGCGCACCTTGCCAAGCGGCACCGACCCCGAATTCTTCGCCCTGGATCCGAGCGGCAAGCTGCTTTATGTCGCCAATGAAGACGACAACCTCGTCACGATCGTCGACCTGACCCGGGGGGCGGTGCTGACCGAGATCCCGGTCGGTGTCGAGCCGGAGGGTATGGGTGTGAGCCCGGACGGCAAATTTCTCGTCAATACCTCCGAAACCACGAACATGGCGCATGTGATCGACACGGCAGAGCGCAAGGTTGTCGCCAATATCCTCGTCGACAGCCGTCCGCGGCGCGCCGAATGGACTGCCGACGGCGCTCAATTCTGGGTATCGGCCGAAGTCGGCGGAACCGTCAGCGTCATCGACGTCAAAAAGCGCCAGATCGTCAAACGGATCACCTTTGCCGTGCCGGGTGTCCCGACCGAAGCGATCCAGCCGGTCGGCATCGCAATCACCAAGGACCGAAAGCTTGCGTTTGTCGCACTCGGGCCAGCCAATCGGGTCGCGGTCATCGATGCGCAGTCTTATGAGGTGCTGCGCTATCTATTGGTCGGACAGCGGGTCTGGAGCTTGGCCTTCAGCCCCGATCAGAGCCGGCTCTACACGACGAACGGCGTCAGCAACGATATCTCAGTGATCGACGTGGGCGCGCAAAAGGTGGTTAAATCCATCCCGGTCGGCCAGTCGCCCTGGGGTGTCGTTTCTCGGCCTTGAGGCTTTCCGTGACTATTCCCGCTTTCGCTGTCGAAGGGCTCGGACATCGCTTTGGTCAGCGGCAGGTGCTGCGCGGTGTCTCGTTCTCGATCAATCCCGGCGAGTTCACTGTGTTGCTCGGGCTCAACGGCGCCGGCAAGACGACCCTGTTTTCGCTTGCGACCCGGCTCTACGCTCAGGGTGAGGGGGCGATCCGGGTCTTTGGCATGGACATTCAGCGACAACCGCTGCGGTGCCTGCAGCAGATGGGGGCCGTCTTCCAGCAACCGACCCTCGACCTCGATTTGTCGCTTGAGCAAAACCTCTATTATCATTGCGCATTGCACGGGATCTCGCGGCGGGACGCGGCGCGGCGGATCGCGGTCGAGGTCGAACGTGTCGGGCTCAGTGACCGGCGCCGCGACAAGGCCCGGCAACTGAGCGGTGGTCAACGGCGGCGGGTCGAGATCGCGCGGGCACTCCTGCATCGACCCCAGCTATTGCTGCTCGATGAGCCGACTGTCGGGCTCGACATTTCGAGCCGGCAATTCCTGTTGGATCATGTCCGCCAGCTCTGTCGCGAAGAGGGGCTGGCGGCATTGTGGGCCACCCATCTGATCGATGAGGCCGGCGACGGCGCGCGGGTCATCGTGCTGCACAGAGGAGAAGTGCGGGCCGACGGCGCCACCGGCGCCATTCTCGGCGCGACGCGTGCACCATCACTGCGTGCAGCGTTCGAAACTCTGGTGCAGGAGCGCGCGGCGGCATGAGGCCAATCCATTACCTGCGCTGTCTTATTGGCGTTTCACTGCGCGAATGGCTGCGCTTTCTGAACCAGCGCGGCCGATTTTTTTCCGCATTGGTGCGGCCATTGGTGTGGCTGGCGATTTTCGCGACCGGCTTTCAGTTTGTCCTCGGGGTCTCGATCATCCCGCCTTACGACACCTATATCCCGTATTCGATCTACATCGCGCCCGGTCTGATCGCGATGATCCTGATGTTCAACGGCATGCTGAGCTCATTGTCGATGGTCTACGACCGCGAAATGGGCAGCATGCGGGTGCTGATGGTCAGCCCATTGCCGCGCTGGTTTTTGTTGACCGCGAAATTGTTTGCCGGGGTCATTGTCTCGGTGCTGCAGGCCTACGCGTTTCTGGCGATCGCCTTGTTCTGGGAGATCGAGCCGCCATGGTACGGCTACATCGCGGTGCTGCCGGCGCTTATCCTCTCCGGGCTGATGCTCGGAGCGCTGGGCTTGTTGCTGTCTTCGGCGATCCGGCAGCTCGAGAATTTCGCCAGCGTGATGAATTTCGTGATCTTCCCGATGTTTTTCGCGTCTTCGGCGCTTTATCCGCTGTGGCATGTCAAGGAAGCGAGCCTGCTGCTTTATCGGATCTGCTTGGCAAACCCGTTTACCCATGCGGTCGAGTTGATCCGGTTTGCGCTCTATGGCCAAGTGGAACCGGTGTCCGCGGCGGTGCTGGTCGCCGCGACGATCATCTTTCTGGCCTTGGCGGTTTACGGCTATGACCCGGCCAAAGGCCTGATGGCGCGCCGCACCGCCGAGTAAAACCGTACTAAGCGGCCTCAGTCGCCTTGTTCCTGGCCAGGAAATCAAGCGTTTCCGCCGCACAGCGCTCGGCGTGCGTGGCGGCGACGTGGTACGAATTGCCGGGCAACACGACCAGTGTTGAATTCGGGATCTGCTGCTGCCACGCCCGTGTCTCCTCGACCGAGGCGAGCCCGCTCCCATCGGTCGTGATGACCAGGGTCGGACAGCGGATCTTTGGCACATCGGCGCGAATATCGGCGCAGGCGATCGTCTTCATAAAGCCGATCTGGGTCGAGACCGCGGTGCGGCCCATAAATTGGATCCACCATTCAACCCCCGCTGCCGGAAACGTGCTGCCGAGCCGGCTGCCCATGGTCTCGCGCGCCCACGGCTCGACACCCTCGCGCTCAAAGGCCGCGGTCAATTCGGGGACACGCTCGGCGGCCCCCGCACGCAACGGCGGCGGCGTCCCGACAACGGTCAAGGTCATGACACGCTCGGGCCGACGCGCGGCAAAGGCTCTGGCGATCGTGCCGCCGATCTTGGCGCCGACAAGGTGAAATCGCCTGATGCCGAGGCTATCCATCAGACGCGCGTAATCATCGATAATGATGTCGAGCGTCCACGGGAAATCGCGCGGCATCGGTGTCGAGGCGCCAAAGCCGCGCATGTCCGGACGAACAATCTTGTAATGCCGCGACAAACTCGGGACCCAGCCATACCAGGCAAGCCCGCTCTCAGCATTGCCGTGCAGCATCAATACCGTTGCAGGCTCACGCCACGGATCGGTGAAGTCGTCGACCTCGTAATGCAGGCGAGCGTCGGCTGAAATCGGAAATGTCGGCATCGTCATTCCTCCCCTGTGTCCGAGAATATACATTCCGGGTCGCCGCTCAGCCAGCTTGATCGATATCTCACGGAACGTCGTGAGAAAGCACAATCCATAGCCGACAGCGGCCGACCAGTCAGGCGCGGAGCGCAGGCGGTGCGGCGGCGGTCTCTATTGCAGCGGCGGTTTGCCGTTGCCGGGCAAAGGCGAAGGTCCAGGCGAGCAGCGCCGATATCGTGCCGACACCCAGCATCGGCTCGATCACCATCGCGGTCGTCGGCGGCAGTAGCAAGGCGGCGGCAATGCCAAGCGGCGCTTCGATCAGCAATGCCACACCCCAAACCAAGGTCAAAAGCCGCATCGCCTGGCGAAAGCGGGGATTTTCGAGGCGTGCCGTCCACGCCGCGGCCTTGGCCGTATCGCCGGCTGCGTTGAATTGGCGGGCGACATAGAGCATCAACGGCCGCTTTCGGGTCAGCGATATCAGGCAGGCGATGCCGAATAGAGCAAAGCCGGGTGCGCCTTTGAGCACCGCAAAGCGCGGATCATGGAATAAGAAGGCAACGGCGATGCCGCCGAGGATTGTGACAAAAACAGCGAGCCCGATGAAATCGATGTGACGCTGCTTGGTCCACGAACGGACGATCGATGCCGCCGGAAACAGCGCGGCAGTCGCTAGCGTCGGCACGATCGAGAAATGCGCGAACCGCAACAACAGCTGCACCGCAAGCCAGGGCAGCACCACATCGACGGCGATGGTCCGCAAAGGCCGCGGCAGCGCCAGCGAGCCCACGGTTTCGGGCTTCCGTGTGCTCGCGGCCTTTTCGGTCATTCGGGCGCCTCCATCCGCTGATCTCATCCTTTTGGTACCATGGAGTACCATTCGGACGAACAACTTTTTGTGAGCCCCAGACCAAAACCGCTTCATCCGATCCAGGCTCTTGGACCGTGATTTACTCGCGGCCGAGCACGCCGACATCATCCGGGTTGATCAGATCGGGGGCGGTCCAGCCGTCGAGATCGTATTCGGCCATGCAAGCATCGGCGAAGTTCTTCCAGCGGTCGTATTGGCCCGAGGCCAGCGCGCCGAACAGCGCGTAGCGGCGGATTTCCTCATGGCTGCCGGCGTAGTTGACTTCGTACAGCTCGTGGCGGGCGCCAAACTCAGTGCCGATCGAATCCCATAGCAATTTCATGAGCTTGACGCGCTCGACCGCGGAAGCCCCGCCGGAGCCGCAGACATAAACATCGAGATATTTGCGGATCTCCGGTGCCTTGAAGTCGCTGGCGTGTGAGTTGAGGTAGATCAGGCTACTGGCAACGGTCTTTTCGATCTGATGCCTGACCTGCACATAAGCCTCCGGTGCCAGCACCTGATAGGCCGAGGCGGGCTCGGCGCCGGGCAGCACATAACCGCCGGTCCATGGATCGGGACTTTTTGCCATCGCATCGGATAGCGCCCACATCGCATTGCGCCAGGTGACGACCTCGCCGATATTGGCCTCGACGCCGCGAAACCCGCGGGTGCCCGCCATCTCGGTCGCCTTGATCAACAGACCGCAGATGAAGTCGAGCTTGACCGCCAGCCGCGTACAGCCATGCAGCAGCGCGCGGGGCAGAAATCCGGTGCGCGGGAAAAAATTGTTGGCCGTTTCGATATCGGCGTAGACGAACACGTCCTCCCACGGCACGAAGACCTCGTCCATGATAAAGATCGCATCGTTTTCATCGAGCCGGCTCGACAGCGGGTAATCAAAGGGGCTGCCGAGCACGGCGGCGCGTTGCTCATTGGAGATGCGGCAGATGAATTTGACGCCTTTGGCATTGCTCGGCACAAGAAAAACGATTGCAAAGTTTTTGTCCTGCACTGGGATTAATCCGTGATGCGCGATAAAGGTGAAGTGGGTCAGTGCCGACCCGGTGGCGACGACCTTTGCGCCGGTGACGTAAATCCCGGCATCGGTCTCGCGCGTCACATGCGCGTAGATATCGGTCGGACCGCCCGGGGCCCCCGGCGCCATATTGCGGTCGACCGGTGGGTGAATGATTGCGTGATTGACGAAAGGCACCCGTTCTTGGGCATAGCGATACCAGCGGCGCGCATTTTCGTCGTAGGGCGCGTAAAACTCGGCATTGGCGCCAAGGGTTGCAAGAAAGGCGGCCTTGTAGTCGGGCGAGCGCCCCAGCCAACCGTAATTGAGCCGCGACCATGCCGCGATTGCGTCGCGCGCCGCAGTCAACTCCTCCGCCGAACGCGACGCCACAAAATAGCGATGAGTGAACCCGCCCCATTCGGTCGGGCAGGTCAACACATTCTTCTCTTCGGTATGATCGCGACGCAGCGCGTCATAGAGCCGGGCGATCATTCGCGCCGTATTGCGGAACGCGGGATGCGCGGCGATGTTTTTGATCCGTTCGCCGTAAATCCACACCTCGCGGCCGTCGTCGAGGCTGTCGAGAAATTCCTGGCCGGTATAGGGGAGCGTTGTCGCCATTTCGTCCGGTCTCCCTGCATCAGGCGGGCCGCGTCTGCGTTTTTTGAGCGCGGTTGACCGTTGATGCTAGGATTGCGGCGGGCGGCGGTCAACGCGCGGCACCGCCCGGATCAGGCAGTGGAGGGAGGAGATGGCGAGGCTGACAGGCAAAGTGGCGCTGATCACCGGGGCGGCGGGCGGGCAGGG
>JAFAOB010000455.1 GCA_019238055.1 Alphaproteobacteria bacterium | reverse complement strand
GCAGATGAAACCCGATGGCCAGCGCCAGCGCATCACCGCTTCCCGGCACTGATCCTCTGTTCCGTAAAGAACGACAAACTGAGCCTCACTGAGGCCCTTTTGAAACTGAACCTTGTTGCGCACCATCGCTCAAAACCGCAGAAACGGCCGTATGTTCCTGTTATGTACTATACAGCGACGGCTGAGGATAGTTGGTAATCAGGAAAGGATATGGTTGAGCAGGCAGCTCATACTCTTTCCGGCATGAACAAGCAGGTCATGCCGGTGAGGATCGATGTCACCCAGGAGCAATCTGTGCTCGATGCTCTGGCGGAAGCCGAACGCAATTTTGGCAAGCTCCACATCGCTTGCAACAATGCCGGCGTGCCGATGCACGGCACCAGACTGATTGACGTGCCGCTCGGCAATTGGGAATTTGTGATTGGCGTCAATATTTGGGGGGTCATCCACGGCATCCGTCACTTTCTTCCTGCCATTCTGCGGCATGGGGAAGAAGGACACATCGTCAATACCGCCTCGGTCGCGGGGTTCCAGAATCGCCGCGGCACCAATCAGGAGCCGTATTCGATGAGCAAATACGCCGTCGTTTCATTGTCCGAAGCATTGGAGCACGAACTGGAAGGAACCAATATCGGGGTCTCCGTGCTATGCCCGGGCCCAGTCAATACAAACATCCCTCGCGGCGCCCGCAATCGCCCACCTCATATGGGCGGACCGCAAATCCGCGCCAGTGAGGAAGCAGCACTGACCAAACGTCTCGCCACCACAGGTCTTGATCCGAAAAGGGTCGGGGAACGCGTCGTCGACGCGATACGGACGAAGACGTTTTATGCCTTTGTCAGCGCTGTTCCGGCCGATGTCATCAGGGCCCGGCATCGCCGCATCGAGGATGCCCTGAACAGTCCTTGGGTTACCCATTACTGACCGTTGCGCTCCCGGGTCAGCAATGGACGTACATCATCATCTCCGGTACGCTTCCGGCAGCGTGTGTCCACCGGATATAATGTCACTGTCGCTGCCTTTGCAAATGGCACTGGAGCCGGGTGGCGGGCACGAGCGCTCGGCGCAGCACCACGCCCGACCGGCGCCCAATGACCTCGGCGCGATGCAGCGGGAAGGAACGCCTGATGCGTGCGCTGATCCAGGCGTTCCTTCTCCGCTCCCTTCTCGGGCTAAGGATTGCTAAATCGGTCTCTGGCGTAGCGGGCGCGCTCCTCTGCGATTTGTTCCGGAGTGTAGACGGGCGCGTTCTCGTCAAAGGAGCTCCAGCCGCTTTCGCGATACGCCGCGGCACGAACCGTCGGATCCACCCATCGATAGCGCTGCAGAATCTCGCGGGCTAATGGCGCCTGAGCGTCGGCGACGCGAGCGGCGACGAGCGTGCCGCCGCGGCGCACGCCTTCCGCATAGAAATTGGCCTCCCGCTCAGATACTCCCGCGCTGGTCAGCGAGCCGACCAAGCCGCCGGCCGCACCGCCGACGACAGCGCCTCCCGCCGCACCAACCGCAGTGGCAACGAGCCAGCCTGCAGCGACTACAGGACCGACGCCGGGGATCGCCATTAGCCCCAAACCGGTCAGAAGCCCGCCAATACCCCCCACGACCGCTCCGACACCTGCCCCCGTTCCGGCGTCCTCAGCAGCGCGCGTTGAATGAGTGCGGTCGTATCGGTTATCGGCGTTGTTCGAGACGATGCTGATCTCGGAAGCCGGGATCCCCGCTTCCTCGAGAGCACGCGTCGCCGCAACCGCGTCATCATATATGTCGTAAAGAGCAGTGACTGTCTGTGTCATCGAACATTCCTTGCCAAATCTGGTTACAATCTCGTCCCTAGAGGCGCCACATCACTTGGCGACAACGTTACCCTGATAATCGAGGGCGACGTGAAAAACCGTACCGCCTTTGGAGGCTGTGCCTCGCCAAATGCCCTCTTTGTCTTTGACGAGCTTGCTGACGTTAGAGAAGCCCGCTCGCTCGATGCGGGATCTCGCTTGTGCCTGGGTAAAGCTATTTGCGCCAGCCACTGGCGCCCCGGGATTGTTGGCGTTCGAGGTGGCGACTGCCGGCGTGCCGGCATCGTGATTTGCGGTGGGAGCTGCGTTCTGGGCTAGCGCGAGGCCAGACGCTGCGGCGGTGCTTAACACCGCAGCGGTGGCCACTGCCAAAAAACGATGCATTTTCTACTCCTTGATTGCCTCCGTCATACAGGATGAACGCAATCGTTTCATCCGCGTTCCCGTGAGCAGTGCCAATGGAACTCGCGCCGTGCATGACTTCCGTCTCGCCGTGTCGATGTCAGGTAATAACCCTGGTTGCGAGTTCTGAGCCGTGGTGCTGATCGCTGATCGTCCCACGCCAGCCGCCAAGATGCGCTCATTCGACTGCGCGAGAAGTACACTGTGCCGTATTATTGACACGATACCAGGTAGGGGGCGCTCCGCTCTTGGAACGGAACCATCAGAATGCGCGAGCAGTTGATGCTAATAGTCAACTATTGAGGAAGGGGACAATGACCACTATGACAAAGCGTCTGCTGGCTGGTGTCGCGGCTCTCGGTTTGATGGCCGGTGTCGCTCTGGCACAAGGGACTCCCGGCTCTGGCTCGTCGACGACCACTGTGACATCGAGTCCGAACGGCGGTTCCAGTACCTCCACCACGCAACAAGGAGTCGGGTGGAATGGGAACCAGGTCAACAAGAAGGATACCTATAAGCAGGGCTCGGCCGGCAGCTCGGAAACCCATTCGAAGACAGAGATGGACCCCAACAGCGGAGGCACCACAACCAGCACTACCACGACCAAACCGCAATAACCGCCGCCGCCAGTCGGGGGTATCGCTCCCGCACGGGGACCCTCCTGAGGCACAATTGCAGTCGCCGCTTACATCCGCGGACGAGTCGATTAGGGGCATCTGAGATAAGTTCGCGCCAATGCGCCGCGGAGTGCTCCTCTGCAGCAACCAATCAGCGGCACAAGCGAAATCGTTTCGTCTTTGTCCCGAGGCTTGCTGTCGAACCGCGCTCGCTCTCGATGTGCGGATCGGAGAGCGAAGCGGTCAACAGCATTTAGGCTGATCTGCGGTATTCTCGCAGTCGGTCAATAGAGCTGGGGGACCGTATGGAAGCACAACCATCGTCAAAATCGGCGCGGCTACAGGAACTGATCCATCGCCAGGACAGGGTTTTGGCGGTGCTGCACCCGCCAAGCGCGGCGCACGCCCGGATCATGGAAAAGGCGGGCTGCGAGGCATTGTTTGTCGGCACCGGCGGGGTGGTGGGCGCCTACACCGGTCTTGCCGATGTCGGCACCGCAACGATGAGTGAGTGCGTGACGATCGCCGGATGGATTGCCGACAGTGTGTCGATCCCGGTGATCATGGACGGCGACACCGGGCACGGCGGCATCATGGCGGTGCGCCGCATGATCAGAGAATGCATCCGTGCCGGCATCGCCGGGATCCGCATCGACGACCAGCCGATCGAGGGCAAACGCAAGACCCAGAGTGCGGGCGTCGAGGTCGTGCCGCTCGATCAGGCGATCGCGCGCTATCGTGCGGCGGTCGATATGAAGAATGAGCTCGACCCGAATTTCGTCGTGATGGCGCAGTGCTATGCGCGCGATGCAGTGGACGGAACGCTGGAGGATACGATCGCCCGGTTGCGCGCCTACCGCGAGGAGGCCGGGGTCGATTGGATACAGTTTGAGTCGCCCCATTCCATCGACGAAATCAAAGCGGCGCGGGCGGCGGTCAGCGGGCCGTTTTCATTCATGAAAGGCAAGCTTGGCCGCTATCTCGACCGTGACGAGCACTTGGCGCTTGGCGTCACGATTGCCTGGTACCCGGGGTTCACCCACCACGTCACCTGGGCGGCGCTGTGGGACTTCATGACGGCGTTCCAATCGAGCGGTGTCAAGGCTTGGGATGCTTTTGTCGACAGCCGGCGCGATCGGCCTTATCCGATTCCCGAGGTGCCGGAGGCTGGTGAAAGCGGCGCCAAGCAGCAGGCTCTTGAAGAGCACTATTTCCGCCAAATGCCCGGAGCTAAGAGATCGTGACTTGATAGGAAGGGAGTGATCAATGGCCCGCGACGGTTTCAGGATCTTCGATTCGGATACGCATGTCGGTCCCGATGCGCGCATTCTCGCCCGCTATCTGAGTGCCGCCGAAAAAGACTGGCTGCAACAGTGGGAGCCCTACAAATCGCGCGCCCGCTCCGGACACGAGACCTACACAAAGGGCCAGCGCCAATATCGCCGCCGGCTCGGCACGGCCGAACCCGATCACGCGCCGGCCGGATACATGGCGGGGTTTACCGGCGTCAAGCGAACGCGTCAGCCTTCGCCATTGGTCGACGACGATCCCGCCGAGCGCATCAAGGACATGGACTTGGAAGGTGTCGACGTGAACCTGACGCTCCCGTCGGGTTGGTTCGGGACCTGGACGGCGGGCGACGACATCGCTCTCGAAATGGCGATGTACCGCGCCTACCACCGCTGGATGGCGGATTACTGCGGTGCTGATCCGGAGCGGCTCGGCGGCGTCATCTTGGCTGGCGCGCGCGATGTCGAGGGTGCGCTTGCCGAGATCAATCGCTGCGGTCGCGAGACATGGGCCTGGGGAATGATGGTCTATGCGCCGAAGGACACGCCGCTTGATCATCCGGCGCTGGAGCCGCTTTATGCCGCAGCTGCCGAGCTCGACCTCGCGGTTGTGCTTCATACCTTTACCGTGATGCCGCCCTACGCACCAGGCGGGCAGGACACCTGGGATAATCTGTGGCTGCAGCGCTCGGCGGCTCATCCCTGGTGCGGCATGCGCAACATGGCCGCCGTGATCGGCAGCGGCATTATGGAGCGTTACCCGAGCTTGCGTGTCGGCACCTTGGAGGCCGGGCATGGCTGGCTGCCATTCTGGATGGCACGGCTTGACGAACACGCCGAGACGATCAAGGCGGCACTCCCCGAGCTCGCACATAGGCCGAGCGAGTACGTCACCGGCGGCCGCTATTTCCAGAGCATCGAAATCCCCGAAGGTGCGAAGCTGACGAATACAGTTATTGATCTCGTCGGCGACCATGTCCTGATGTATGCGTCCGACTATCCGCATGGCGAGAGCCACTTTCCACAGTCGGTCTCTCTGGTGCTCGACTGGGCGATGGACGCGGAGCGCAAACGCAGGCTCCTGTGGGACAACGCCGCCCGGTTTTACGCGCGCGCTCCGGTCGCCGGCAGGTAAAGCCGCAGCCGGCGATTAAAATCCAAGGGGGCAAGCGCATGGCGCGAGCCCGGACCGGGGCTTTGCGTCAATTGCTCATATCCCAGCATTGCAGGCGCTGCCCGAATTCGAGATCGGCGCCCTTTGCACGATCCGCCCGGACTCGGCCGAGGCGGCCCGGCACTTCGCGAATACCTTGTCAGGCCAGTTCGGGAACCGCCTCGCTGACGGTTTCCAACTGGCCGACGGTTTCCTTGCCAAACAGCACCGGGACAAAAGCGCCGATCAACGCCACGATAGCCAACGTCCCGAAGAATATCGTGGGCGATCCGGTATACGGCGCCAACAGGAAGGGCGCGACCACGCCGGCGCCCAACCGCCCGCAGGTCTCGCCGAAATATTGCCCGCGCCCGCGCAATGCCGTCGGGAACTGCTCGGAAAGGTAGACCCTCACGGCCGTAAAGGTCGACAGCACGGTGAAGCCGGTGATCAGCGCTCCGGCAACAAACATGATGGCAGCGTAAGGCCCTGCTGAATGCGCCACTGCCATCAACAGAAGTCCGGGAAGCGATCCGGCAAGGCAATAGGTAATCGTCCAGCGCCGCCCGATAATCTCCATCAGGAACCCGGTGAAGCCCTTACCAGGTATGCTTGCCACAAATACGATCGAGCTCAGCCCCAGGCTCGAGCTGAGGGCGGCGCCCTGATCGACCAGCGCCTTTGGCAGCAGGACCGAAATTGAAAAAAATGAGACTTGGGCGCAGACGAGGCTCACAATGCCAACCATGGTCCAGCGCAACTGACCTGGCCGAAACAGCGCCATGAACGGCGGCAGCGGTTCGCGGGCCACCGCGGTTGTCTCCCCGAGTGCTGCGAGCGTCAGCGGCGCCACGCGATTGCCGCACCGGCCGATGATCCGGTTGACCACGGCGACCGCCGTCTCATGCTTCCCCCGCCTCAAATACCAGCGCGGGCTCTCGGGGATCAGCAAATAAACCAGCACCGGGGCAACGAACAGCCCGATAACAGCCGGCAGAACCAGCAGCCGGAAACCGTTCGGATTGCCTGAGAGCAGGTACCCGACCACCAGCACCAAGGTGAAAGAGCTGGCCAGCATCATCTCGTAGATCGCGCCATAGGTGCGACGGTGCCGCGCCGGCATCAGTTCTGCTGCGATCGGGAACGGCGCTGACGCAGCGAAGCCGCCGGCGAGGCCGGTCAGCAGGCGAATGATGATCAACTGCTCGCCAGTTTGAGCGAGTGGGATCAGCAATGTGAAGAAGTTGATCGCCGCCACCCCGAGTAGCATGACGGTGCGGCGGCTCCAGTGATCGGAAAATACCGCCGCGATGAACCCACCGATGCAAGCCGCCAGGCTCGATGCGACAGCGAGCAGGC
>JAFAOB010000454.1 GCA_019238055.1 Alphaproteobacteria bacterium | reverse complement strand
GGCGCGAAACTCCTCCTGCGGAAACAAAACCAACTGCAATAATTTCTTATCGCTCTCGAAATTCAAAATTCTGCGGATCGCCTCAAGCAGGGGCAGCTTGAGCTCCTGCGCTTCATCGATGATCAGGACAATGGTCTTGTTGTTGATCTCGCCGTTCTCGAGAAGGAAGGCTTTGAGCCGGTCCTCATTGTCTTTGAGGGAACGGCCCGGCTTGATCTCAAAGGCCTCATTGATGGTGCGCATCAATGCATTTTCCGAAACATAACCGGGATTGGTTAGCAGGACCGAGATGAAGCCCTGCTCTTGAAAATGATCGTGCATAATCCGGGCGAGCGTCGATTTTCCGGTACCGACATCACCATACACAACAGATACACCTTTACGGTTGACGACAGCCGAGACTGATTTGTTCAATGCGATGGCATGAATGGGGGAGAGATAAAAAAACCGGGGAGAGGCAACGGTATTGAAAGGTTCTTCGATCAGCTCGAAAAACGGTTTATAATCTAAATGTTGGACGAGTGATGCCATAGTTAGCGTTGTTTGTTAAATATAAGTATACGAGTTAAATCCATTTTGTCAATAGTACAACGTATTAATTGTTGTGATTAATGCGGCAAGTTCGATATGAAGAGATAAGTGGATTAATGTCTAGAAATAGAGTAATCCTGAAAACCCGCAAGAAATCTGGTAGGGGAGGAGAGTTACATCAAAAGGACTTCACAATCAGATGGAAAAATGGGCAAATCCAGAGAGATTTTTTGGTTGAATCTCAGGAGCATTCGCGCCCGACAGCTGGTCGCGCTGACGAACGGCTTACGCCAGCTCGTTGAGCAGCGCCTTTGCCTTTTTGAGGTCGGGCGTGTCGAACCCCTCTGTGAACCAGCTATAGACCGACGCGAGCAGATCGCGAGCCGCGTCCTTGCGGCCCGCCTCGGCCCACAAGCCCGCAAGGCTCGCAGCGGCGCGCAATTCCCACAGCTTCGCCTCTTGCCGCCGGGCGATTTCCAAGGCTTCGCGGAACAGCGCCTCGGCGTCTGACGGGGCTCGATCCTGCAACAGCTCGCTGCGGCGGCGCACTAGCTCGGCCTCGAACCAGTTCTCGCCACGCGCCCGAGATGTCTGCAACGCGTGATCGAGAAGGCCGAACGCGACCTGGGTATGACCGCGGAGGACCTCACCCTCGGCTTCGAACGCATGGAAGAGCGGCATCCAGAGTTCTGCGCCGGCCGCCCGATAACCGGCAATGCCTGTGCGCAACGAAGCGAGCCCCTCCTCGACCTTGCCTTGCCTGACCTCTGCCAAGCTTCGATAGATGCGACCCTGCTCGCGCCAGAACGGGTATCCTTGCTCTTCCCCTAGAGTAAACAGCGTCTCAGCACATTTTGCGAGGCGTTGAACATCACCGAGAAACGCGAGAATCCTGGTCTTCACCGCCAAAGCCGTAGCCAGTGATGGAAGATGTTGGACAGCTTGAGCTTTCTCTACTGCCTCCCCGCATCGCGCCACTCCCTGATAGGGATAGCCGAGGCAAGAAAGTATCAGCCCCAAGAACTCAAGTCCCATGACCTGCGGGTTGATACCCGCCTGTTCGACAAAGATTTGCTGCTGATCCGGTGCATAGAGGTTGACCACCGCTTCCAGATGCATCCGAGATGATGCGAATTCCCCAAGAACCGCGACAGTGGTGCCCAAACTCAAATGACCGAGGATTCGCCCAATGGCATCCCCGCGCTCCTCGCTGAGCCTCAGCAAATTGTCCCCGAAATGGCGGGCGAGTTCCAAGTCGGCGCGATTGGCGACATATATCCATTGCCCCCAAGGCACCCGAAGAAACTGCGCAGGGTAGCCAAGTTTTTCCCAAAGCTTGCGAGCGCGAGCATATGCTTCTCCTGTCTGCGGTGCGGCATATCCGCGGACGGCGAACCTCACCGAGCCGAGACTGCTTTGCAGCTCCAGTCCCTTCCAGGCGCGTTCGTGCGTGTCAGGCAGAAGTGCGAGCTGCGCCAAGGCTTTTTCGAACTGCGCCTCGGCTTCGGCCAGAGCCGAGCGCGCCACGGAACGCTTGCCGGCTCGTGTCCAATAATCTACCGCCTTGTCGTTTACTCCCGCCTCGGCATAGTGCTGAGCCAGCAGTTCGGGCTGCCGTTCGGCGGTTTCCGCTCTCCGTTCGAGCAGATCGGCAACGCGCGCGTGCAGTCTCCGTCGCTCGGCACGCAACAGCGTCTCGTGCGCGGCCTCCTGCACGAGAGCGTGCTTGAACACATAGCTCGCCGCCGGCGGCGCCCCGCGCCGCGACACCAGTTCGGACGCGACTAACTGGTCGAGCGCCGCGGTCAAGCGGGTCTCGGTCCAGGCGGCCAGATCGCGCAGAAGATCGTAGGAGAAATCTCGGCCGATAATGGCGCCGATCTGGGCGATCTCCTTGGCCGGACCAAGCCGGTCAAGACGGGCAGCGAGCGAGGCATGAAGGGTCGCAGGGATTGCTGCAGATGCGGAGGGGACGGCGGCGACGAAGTCTTCATCCTCGCCCGGCCCAGCCTCGACGACCGCCTTTGTCAATTCTTCCAAAAAGAGCGGCACGCCGTCGGCGCGGCCGACGATCTCGACGAGCAGTTCGGCGGCAAGCCCATGATTCCCGCTGACATAGCCGGCGAGCGTCGCGCTCGCGCGCGCACTGAGCCGGCGCAGAGTCAATGCCGTCACATGCGGCTGGCCAATCCAGGGAGCGGCAAACTCGGGGCGAAATGTGACCAGCAGCAGAACCGGGAGCGCCCGGAGGCGCTCGACAATGCGGTCGAGCAATTCGAGGCTCGTCGGGTCGATCCAGTGGACATCCTCGAAGACCATCAATACGGGCCGATGGTGTGCCAATGCTTCGAGCTGCCAAACCAATGCATTAAACGTCCTCTCCTTGCGGATCTGAGGCGTCAGGTCGAGCGCGGGATATCCCCGGTCGGTTCCGTCCAATGACAGCAATTCGGCGATCAGTGCCCGGTCTTCCGCCGGTGTTAAGACCTGCGACAGCAGGGAGTCGAGCTTGTCGAGATTCGCCGACAGTGGCTCGTTCGGCTCGAAGCCGGCGGCATGTTCGAGCTGACCGATGATCGGATAAAGGGCGCTGTCGGTGTGATGCGGCGAGCAGAAATAGCGCAGGCGCATGTGCAGCGCACTCGCCAGTTCCTCGAATAGCGCGGCAGTCAGGCGGGACTTGCCGATGCCGGCCTCGCCTGCGATCAGCACGACTTGTCCCTCGCCGCCTTCGGCCTGCTGCCAGCGCCGGCGCAGCAGTTCGACGTCCTCCTCGCGGCCGACGAGCGGAGTTGCCCGCGAACGCAAGGCCTCGAATCGGCTCAGCACGCGGCTGCGACCCACCATCTGCCAGACCCGCTGCCGCCCGGCAAAACCCTTGATCGCGAGCGCGCCGAGGGAACGCTGTTCGAAGAGATCGCCGACGAGCCGGTGCGTGCGCGCATCGACCAGGACCGTGTCCGGTTCGGCGAGGCTCTGCAATCGGGCGGCGAGGTTCGGAGTCTCTCCGACCACCGCCTGCTCCTGTGCCGATCCGGTGCCCAGCAGATCCCCGACAACGACGAGGCCGGTCGCGATGCCGACGCGGCAGGCAAGCCGAACGCCCGGGTTCGTATTCAAGGCTGCGACCGCGGTGACGAGATTGAGGCCGGCCATCACGGCACGCTCGGCCTCGTCCTCCCGTGCCTGCGGATAGCCGAAATAGATCAGCACACCGTCGCCCATGTATTTGGCGACGAAGCCGTCGAGGCTGCGGACCACGTCGGCAACGGCGTGATGATAGGCGGCGATGACCTCGCGCAGATCCTCGGGGTCGAGCTGCGATGCGAGCGAGGTCGAGCCGACGAGATCGCAAAACATAACCGTCAGCTGCCGCCGCTCGGCATCACTCTTTGGCACGAGGGTCGTCGTTTCAGCCGGTGGTCCCGACGCATCTGCCACGGGCGCGGGAGCGCCCAAGGCGGCGATGGCATCGAGCAGCTTGCGGCGGTGGCCGACAGAGGCGACGCCCAGCTCGCGCAAATCCTCGCCAGTCAGCCGTCGCAAGACCGCATCATCAATGTCATTGTCACGGAAAGCCGCCGCGTATTGTTCGAGCCCCAATCCGCGCAGCCATGCCGCTACGTCCATGCGGTGATCCTCGGCTCCGAGAAGCGGCAGCCCCCTCAAGAAAGGATATTCCTCTGCCCTTCAGCCTGCCAGCGGTAGCGTTGAAATACGTACCGTGTCGGGTGTCGCGGTATTAAGCCGTGAATAACTGCTTTCAAGTCCGGGAATGTCAGGCCGGGCAAATCGGGAATGTCGCATTTCCACCCAACTGAGTCGATCCCAACGGGTATTGCGAACGGCAGGTATAGGGTATGAAGATCCGTTCCCGAGCTGAAGCCGAACGGCCGGTGTCGGATTCGAAAGCGGTCGTTGCTGATGATGATTGACGAAAAAGGCTTTTGAGGCAGGCTCTTAGCTTAGGGTCGATACCTTTGGGGTCATGCTCGAGCATGAGCTCGAATGGCTGCCATCCCTGGCCCCGAACTGATGGCGCCAGAGAGACCCCGGATCCCATGGCAAAATCTCCTGCAAGCCCCGCCGGCGCCCGCTGAGGGGCAAACGTGGAAGATCGGTACGTTGAGCCACAAGAGGGAAAAGGCCACGCAGGCGGGCTTCTACGCCGATTTCTGAGCTCGACAACATGTCGTAGCGAAACCCCTTCCCCCATTGCGCGAAAACGCGCAGCATCAACGCTGGCGAATTTTAAGGGGGCACTCGCATGACGTAGCTCGAAAATGCTGAAAGCCCCGGACTGCAACCTCCGGGGCTCCAACATCCTTACGGATTGAGCGTTTGGGTCAGAGAATTCAGCACTCCGACCCTGCCTCAATCCGCCATCGAAATCAACCCCTTTTGCGGGGAATGACGGAGCTCTGCCTGATGAAGCGCTTCCGGCGCAATGCCGAGTACGCAATCGATTCGTTGTGCTTCCATCCGATAGACCGAAACGGGAGGGTCAGGGTCATTGTCCAGGCCGAGGCCTTGGAGCGGCGAACGAAAGGAAAGGGCTGCAAGTCCGGGGTACTGAAGCAGTCCGGCCTCACGGTGCTGCGCTGTCTCCTCTTCACCTTCTGCGCGGTTCCAACCGGGCGCTGTTGCCCCAGCTACGAGGCAATCCGGGAGGCAACCGGCTACTGCACTAAGACCATTGCCGGGGCGCTCTTTCGTCTGGAAACCTCGGGTCTCCTTCGGATCACCCGGCGGCTTGTCCGCACAAAATCGGGGGCGCGCCAAACCACAAACGCGTATGCGTTTAGTGAGTTCGCGTATGGCGAGCGAAAGCCTGATGTTACTAACTCCAGAGCAACCACTAACCTTTTTAAAAACAAGAGCATGCAAGAAAGTCTGGCGGGTTCGATGCCGGTACAACTCTCGTTTTCGTTGCGAAACATCTTACGACTCCTGAGGCAGGAGAGGAGACACGGGAAAATCCGATCTCTCGCGCAACAACTGCCGTAACCCGGAAAGAGCGCGCAATTCCGGCAACCGGGTAAATTGGCGTCTCTAAGCGTCTATGGCGGCTGCTGAGGGGGAAAACGCCCCTCTGACTGCATAGGACCGGAACATAGGACCGGAAAATCGGAACCCCGCTTCTGCGGGCTTCCCCGGCGATTTCCGGGACCACGATCCGAAGCGGCTCTCAATTGCGGTGACCGCTTTGCAGGTCACGTTCAGTGACCCCACCTTGCCGAGGATACCCGAAGGGACACATCATAACTCGCAACTACCGGGTATCCGGGAATGTCGGTTCAACAATGCGCAAGCCAGGCAACAGAGCTCGCCCCGTCGTAGGCATTGCCGCCGCTGCTGCGTTCTTGGGTATTGTGCTGGCGGAACTGGCCCTAGCAGTCACACGCAAAATACTCATCGGCCAGGGAGCGTATGTTGCCCTGATCGCCACGGTCGTGTTTGCGTTGGGGGCACTTGTCCTCTGGGACAGATGGCGGTCTCGGCGATGGCCGCAGCTACTGAAACTGCCCGGTGTCCATGCGTCAACCCGTCCGAGATACCGGTCACGGGTTCGCACCCGTCCGCCTTTCCGGTAAGTCTGTTGAAGATACCGGTCGTGGTTGCCCTTGATGGCTTTGACGACCTGATATCAGTCGCCTATAGCTGCTGCCCCCATCCTTAGACGGATTTTTGTCCCCGCTAAGGAATTTCAAAACTTCATTCTGAGGGTAGAAAGGGGCAGAATTGTATCAGGAGTTTTGTCAACTATTCTTCACCATCAAATATGGATTTGAGTGCGTCACCTAGAGAAAGGGTCGGTTGCTGGATTTCCCCTGTCATGCACACGGGGCACGGCATGTAGTAGTCCCAGTCTTCCGGTTTTGTGTTTGGCCGTGGCCGCTCCAGCTGCTCAATTTCTTCATCAGTGAACGTGAACTCTTTTCCACAGGTATCACACACCCACCCCTGAGAGGGGGCGATGTGGACGATGCCGTGGTCAATGTGTTCGCTTTTAGCCATAGGGATCAACTCTGCCGGTCGAGTATACCACAGTCACCAGCTCCAGGGGCACAAGGCAAAGCCAACAGGTTAAGGGGTCAGTCCCAGTGAACAATTCCAGCTGCCGTCGCCACCAGGTTTCTTTCTTTGTGAGTGTTGCCTGTACCTTCGCAAAGCTTTGCCTCAAAGGGCAAATGCCTGTGGAAGCAGTCTGCCCCGCACCCGATTGGCAAAGAGACCGGAGTGGCGAACCACCCGGAAGTTGGTGTCGGGAATATGGCGGATGAGCAGCGTAATAAACTGCTCAGCCGAAAGGGTGCGACACTCCCGCTGCTGTGACTTGTGATCAACAAAGGCGAAGACAACCTGTTCTCCGTCATAGTCCACAATATTGCCCTCAGCAATGGGAGGCCGTTTCGTATAGCGGGCAACATAGGTTACCGCGTTGAAGGCGTTCTCAAGGCTTCTGCCAACCCACACAAACCAGATCTTTCCCAAAACGGTTTTTACGAGGCTGCTTTGAAAAAGCGAGGTAAACAGAGAGTGGCGGGAGTGGGGAACGGTCTCCATCACCTGGGTTTTCCAGAGTGTTTGCATGTTGGTGAGAAAATACATTCGGAAATGCATACGCAAGAATTCATGGGGAATAAAGCCGT
>JAFAOB010000452.1 GCA_019238055.1 Alphaproteobacteria bacterium | reverse complement strand
CAGATCGGGTTCGACTTTCCAGCGGAGGCTGGCTTGCCCGGGCTGGTGCCTACTCCGATAACCCGCCGCGAAATCCTCCCCACTTATATTTTACCAGATTGAAGTGCCGCTCCATATCGTAGAGCTGCACCGGCAGATGCAGATCGGAGGCGATCAGCCGGCCGGTAGCGGCGGCGAGGTTGAATTCGGCGAGAGCGGCGTCGTGTTCGGCGGTGATCAGCTGTTGCTGGGTGGTCAGCAATTGCTGGTTTTGGATCAGCACATCGAGGGTGGTGGCTGTGCCGACCAGCGCCTGTTGTTGGGTCCCTTCGAGTGCAATCTGCGCGGCTCGGACCGCCGCCGCGAAGGAGGAGATGCTGGCGCGCGCCGCCTTCAGGGTTTCCCAGGCATCGGTCGCGGTCTGCACCGCGGCACGGCGCGCGTCGTCAACCTGGCTGAGCCGTTGCCCCACGGTCTGCTCTGCCTGGCGGGTCTGTGAATAAAGCGTTCCGCCTTCATATAACGACCAGGTCATCTGTGCCTGAACTGAGGCTGTCTGCTCTACAGCACCGCTGAGCGTGATAGAGGGTCCTCGATTGCGATTCAAAGAGCCGACCAGCGAGATTTGCGGGAGTAATTGGCTCTTGACCACATCGATGTTGTCGCGCGCCGCAAGCTCCGCAAAGTTGGCTGAGATGACATTGAAATTGTTGTTGGCCGCAAGGCTCTGCGCCTCTTCCCGTGTTGCCGGCAGTGCCGGGCGTTCGCGCGGCAAAAGCAGGACCCCGGGCGGGTGACCAACCGCGCGAATATACTCGGCCCGGCTCGTCGCCAGCGTCCCTTCGGCCGCGGTCTCGGTGCCGATGGCTTGCGCCAGCGACGATTCGGCCTGCGCCACATCGGTGCGCGTGACCTCGCCGACACGGAACCGGTCCTGCGTCGCTTCGAGCTGTTTGCGCAACACCTGAACGTTGTTGCGGTCGACCTCGAGCAGCGCCTGGTCGCGCACCACATCGAGATAGGCCATCGCTACCGCCTGGAAGACCGTGGTTTCGATCGCCAGGGTCTGGGCCCGCGTCGACTCGACCGTGTTCATCGCCTGACGCGTCTGCGCCAGTGTGCGGCCGCCGCTATAAACAGGTTGGGTCACCTGCAGGTTGAGCAAGTTCGAGTAAAAGGTCGTGTATTGGGTCTTCAGTGGCGGCTGGGCGAAACTGGCGCGTGTGCCGCCGAGGTTGCCGGTAAAATTGACCGTGGGCCGCCAGCCTGACAGTGCCTGCGGCACCGATTCATCGGTCGCGCGCAACAGGGCGCGTTGCGCCAATAGCTGCGGGTTTGTGTTGTACGCCTCAGCCAGCGCCTGGGTCAGCGTCTGCGCGGCGGCCTGCGGACTGCCGATGCTGAGCAGGCCGAGGATCGGAGCAACACTGAAAAAGACGCCTCGGCACAACCTGAGGCGGGGCGAGCGAAATCTGGAGCTTCGAACGCGGCCGGTGATCAGCTCGTTTCCGGACGTGGGGGACGCTGATGTCATCAGATGCGGCAGCACTTCAGAAGGCAAAGACCGATTTCGGCTCGAACCCGGGTAAGAACGGAATCGACGCATCAAATATAACGCGCCGCGCAATCACTGTGCCAGTTTTTGTCGCCAAGATCGCGCGCCCAACACCCGACCCGTTGGACCTGACGACGCCGACGAGCCGCCCATCTTCCGCAAGCTGGGCGGTAATCTCGCTCGGCACCTCGGTGATGGCACCGCCGAACAGGATTACGTCGTAAGGAGCACGCGGGCGATGACCCTCCCGCGGCCGTCCCTCAACGACACTGACAGTGGCGATATCCTCGTCGACAAGGGCCTCGCGCGCCAGCCGGGCGAATTCCGGATCCTCCTCAATAGCGATGACGGTGCGCACCAGCCGGCTCAGAACCGCCGCCTCGTATCCGGTTCCAGCGCCGACCACCAGCGCCGTTTCGGTCGGCTTTGGTGCCGCCGCCTGGATCAGACGAGCGGCAACCATCGGTTCCATCAAATATCGTCCGCGGCCGACCGCGAGATCCTCGTCAATATAGGCGAGCGCCCGGGTATGTTCGGGCACAAACAACTCTCTACGAATCCGGGTGAAGGCGTCGAGCACCCGCTGGTCTGTCACCTTGTTGGGGCGCAGCTGGCTGTCGATCATATGCGCGCGCGCCGCTTCGAATGCGGTCATCATCTCCGCCGGAGTGATTGAGCGGTTCGCGTTATAATTGCTCTATCCGGCAAGCACAATCCACAGTCTAGAGGCCGCTTCAGCAAGACAGCCTTTCGATTGGCTGCCCTTGGTCGAGGACAGCAAGAAGTTGTTCCGCAGTCAGGCCCAGGATCGGATGCCGCCATTGCGGCGCCACTTCGGCGAGCGGCTCCAGCACAAAACGGCGCTGGTGCATGCGCGGGTGGGGCAAGATCAGCTCGGGCGTCTGGATTCGTTCCCCGCAATAGTCGAGCAGATCGAGGTCGAGCACGCGAGCCGCGTTTCGCTCTGCACGAACGCGACCAAAGGCAGTCTCGGTCTTCTGCATCAAGGCAAGCAGGTCGCGGGCGTCGAGCGGGGTTGCCACCAAAACCACGGCGTTGATGAACCACGGCTGCTCCGACGGCGGCACCGGCGCGCTGCGATACCAGCCGGACCGCGCGAGCGTCGCCATACCCTCGGCTTCGAGGGCTGCGAGCGCCGCTGTCAGGGTCTGCCGCGGCGAGCCCCATACCGGGCTGTCGAGATTGGCGCCAAGCCCGATCAGGATCAGCGGTGGCATAGGAAGCTCGCAATCAGGTTAGCCGAGCAAGGCGCGGGCGATCGTCTCCCATTCCTCTTTCAATGGGGTGGTCGGCATCGGCCGGTCGGCGCGGCCATACCAGCCGCCGGCATTGCGCAAATCGCCCTCGACCCGGTGCAGATAGGCATGCACCCATGCACCTTCGGCATTCCCCTGCTGTTGCGCGCATTTGTGCGCCTGATGCCAATCGCCCTTAGCCTCCCACCACAGCGCCTGCGCCGCCATGGTCAATCCGGCGGGCGGCGCATCCTGCGCGAGCGAATTGCGATAAGTCTCGAAATCCAACTGGTTTTCTCCTCGTTTAGGTGTCGATCGCCAACATACCGCAAAGCCGGTCACGCAAAGAGCCGATCGATCCGGTCGCGCAGACGATACCAGCTGCCGACCGCCGGCAAAAACCAGGGATTGCCGGAATAGAGCCGGTGGTCGGGAAAGACCGGCGTATCAAAGCCGCAGGCGTAATTCGCTGTTCGCGCGATCTTGCGCGCAGTCTGCCAGCCCAGATAGGTCATCATCGCCACCCCGCTGCCATTGCAGCCAAGGCAGAAATGCAACCCGTCACTCTGCCCCATATGCGGCAAGGCATCGAAGGTGAACGCCGTGTTTCCGGTCCATGCATGGGTCACCTTGACACCGTGTAATTGCGGGAAACGCGCGGTCATGTAGCGATGCAGAACCGGCGCGCTGACCCCCGCATCGACCTGAGTGAAACGCGCGCGCCCGCCGAAAATCATGCGGCGGCCGTCGGGCGACATTCGGTAATAGCACAGCACACGGCGGGTGTCGGACAGGGTGCGGCCCTTTGGGATCAAAGAGCGAGCGAGGTCAGGCGGCAGTTCCTCGGTCGCAATGATATGGCTCGCGATCGGGACGACACGGCGCCTTAAGGCCGGCGTCAGGCTGCCGGTATAGCCGTTGGTCGCGATGACAATATCTCCGGCGGTCACCATCCCGCGGCTGGTTTCGAGGCGCCAGCGGCCGCCGGTCCGGACAATCCGCTTAACCTCGGCCTTGGCACAGACCTGGGCATCGCGCCGCCGGCACGCATCAAGCAGGCCTTTGTAATAGAGCGCCGGATGCAATTTGCCGGAGCGTTCGACAACCATGCCGCCATGATAGTAATTGCTGGCGATCTCGGCGCGCTGCTCATCGCGCGGCACCATGTAGGCGCCAGATTGCGCCGCCATATTCAGCAGACTCAACCGCTGCCGCTGCGCCTCAAAGTGGTGCCTTGTCCACGCGCCGACAAAGCGGCCGGGCTTTTCCCAGTGACACTCGATTTTCTCTTCGGCGATCAGCCGATCGATCAAAGCAAAGGCATCGCTGGCGTCCGACAGCAGGCGCGCAGCCCGCTCCTCGTTGATGGCAGCGCTCTTGCCGGTGAAACCCTTGCCGATATTGACGCCACCACTGACCGCCCCGCCATTTCGGGTACTGGCGCCAGAGCCGAGTTCGGCGGTCTCGAGCACGACCGCATCGAGGCCGTGCTTGGCCAATTCGAGTGCTGTCGACAGCCCGGCATAGCCGCCCCCGACGATTGCCACCCGTACCTCGCGCGGCAGCTCGACAAGTTCATCGGTCCGCGGGCGGTAGGCCTCCCACCAATAGGGCTCGGGTTTGAAGTCCCGGTGCAAAATGTCCGAATTGAGCATGCCCGAAACCTATCCCCGTTATGTCACCGGTATCGATGCCCAAATCTGCAAGTCTGGCGACGATCGTAATAGATCTCCTTTGTATTCCTGTCACGATCCCGCCGCTTGTCGGTCGTCACAATTCAGAGTTGCAGCGAGCATTTTCTTCGTGCTGCAATTCCATAAGCGGCCCAACGCTGGCTTGCCGTTGATTCGCCGCCGCTGCAGGGCCCGCAGTCATTCTGCGACGAGCGTCTTGAGGCGATAGATGAGGTCGAGCGCCTCGCGCGGGGTCAACTCGTCGGGGCGAATCTCGCGCAACAGCTCTTCGGCGGCAGATTGGTTGGCCGCTGGGGTAGGATTGTGGGCGCGGCGGGCGGCGCTGAACAATGGCAGATCGTCGGCGAGCCGCGCGAGCGCGCCACCCTGCTCGCCTTTTTCGAGCACTTCAAGCACCTCTTCGGCCCGCGCCGTGACCGATTTCGGCAACCCGGCGAGCTTGGCGACATGAATGCCATAGGAGCGGTCGGCGCTGCCGGGCCCGACCTCATGCAGAAAGACGATCTCGCCCTTCCATTCCTTGACCCGCATCGTATGGCAGGCGAGCGCCGGCAATTTGGCCGCCAATGCGGTCAGCTCGTGATAATGGGTCGCAAACAATGTGCGAGAGCGGTTGACGGCGTGCAGATGTTCGAGTGTCGCCCAGGCGATTGAGAGCCCATCAAAGGTCGCGGTGCCGCGGCCGATCTCGTCGAGGATCACAAAGGATGACGGCCCGGCCTGGTTCAGGATCGCTGCCGTCTCGACCATCTCGACCATAAAGGTCGAGCGGCCGCGGGCCAGATCGTCGGCGGCGCCGACCCGGCTGAACAACCGGTCGACAATGCCGATACGGGCGGCGCGCGCCGGCACATAGGAGCCCATCTGCGCCAGAATCGCGAGCAGCGCGTTCTGGCGCAGAAAGGTGCTTTTCCCCGCCATATTGGGGCCAGTCACGAGCCAGATCCGCGCCTCATCCAACACGCAATCATTGGCAACAAAGCCGTCCGAGCCGGAAGCCGCAAGAGCAGCCTCGACCATCGGATGGCGGCCAGCCGAAATT
>JAFAOB010000447.1 GCA_019238055.1 Alphaproteobacteria bacterium | reverse complement strand
GTGGAGACAACAAGGGCGGATACCCCGGAGGTTCGTAGTTTCGGGAAAGCGCGATACCGGTTAAGTCCCTTGTCCAGTGCAATGAAGGCTGCCGATGGCATCAGCAACGGATGCCACGGCGTGTACTAAATCGTTATGTTCCGCGCGAGCTGATCCATTCACTGCTTATTTTCATCGGAGCCCATGAAGCAAGGCTCCAAGGATAGCGATCGTCGCCGCCGCGTTGATGCCGACTGCCCAAGTCAGTACGGTAAAACGATTATTGATCTCTGACCGCAGACTGGTAGTCTCAGAACCCATTTCGGATCGCAGACTGTGGATCTCGGTCCGCATCTCCGAGCGCAGCCCAGTCAGTTCGGATTCGATGCGGGCCAACCGGTTGTCGATAGATGCCAACCGGTTCTCGTAATCGGCCAGTTCTTCGGCTGCCGCCTGCGCTTCTTCCTCGCTCGCACCCGCGGATTTGAGTGCAACATAGGTCTTTGACAGCATGATTGCCATAGCCACGGCAGCTTAGACCACGCCCCCAAAAGTGCAAACCGCTAGTTCGAGTAAACCAGAATCGGCTGAAATCACAAGGTCAGTTTACCCTGCCGGAACAGCCCGACAGTTAAATATTAAGAAGATATTGTTTAGAAACGCCTTGTATTTAATAGGCTAGCAGAGCGCGTCTAACGCTTGCCTCCCGCGGCATGGCAGCGAGAATAGCATCGGTGGATTTGGTCCAGACAAACGGCGTGGGCTTATCGTTTGTTTCGGCGATGAAGTAGTTAATGGCCAGGGCTGTTCGACGCTATGGGATGACGAGAAGTCTGAGCAGATTGTCGATGCCGGCGAGGGCGGCGCGGTAGCGGTTCTGGCTGAGCGTGCCGGAGTGGTTAGCTTTGAGGATGTTGAAGGCGAAACGGCGCAGGCGGGCGAACACACCGGGATTGGAGCGGATGCGCAAGCGGTCTTCGCCGAAGGTGACGTCGCGGCTGTCGTGGGAGGTGGTCTCGATCCGCCAAGGCGCGCGCACCGCCGCAGCGGCGCGGGCGGGTGAGCGGGGTATTGGCGACGCAGAAGGCGGTCTCGGTGGCGGAGCGCAGCATCCCGGTCCTGGCATTACGCGTGAAGACATCGCGCTCGACCCGGATGACGGCGGCGATGTGGGCGTGCCAGTCGGTGCCGGCGAGTTTGTCGGCGGGATCGAAGACGCTGACGGTGCGGGTTTCGTCGCGGTTGCGACCCTTGTCGCGGCTCTGGGCGGACCCGAGCGGCGCCTCGGTTGCAGCGATATCCTGGATCTACTGGTGCAGGGTCGGCTGGTTGTCCTTGGTCTGGACAATCAGCACGATGTTGGCTTCTGCCGCGACTTCAAAGTGTTTTTTTGGCAGTGCAGGGCATCGAGCGTGATGATGGCGCCGGCGGCGACGCCGCGTTCGGCGAGCAAGGTCTGCGCCGCCGGGATCTCGTTGGATTTCGCGGCGATGTCGACATGAGCAAGGACGAGGGCGGTATCGGTGGCAAACGCGCTCAGCACCTGGGCGGCAGCGCGGTCGTTGAACTTGTCAAAGCTGCCCCGCAGCGTCTTGCCATCCAGCGCGATGCTGCCCGGCCCGGGGGTCGCGCGTGCGGCCTGAAGCCGGGCGGCATGGCGGCGGAGGACAGCCTCGACCGCCGCCGGATCGAGCCCTTGAGGATGGAGCGGATCGCGGTGTGCGCGGGCGCGCGGCGCCACGTCAGACCAAAGGCGGCGTTCAGCTTGCGGCGATTGACGTCGATAAACGTGACAATGCCGCGATACGAGTTCCCGCCGGTCACGATGGCGAGGATGGAGAACAGCAGCACATGAGGCAGATTGTCGATTTGTCCCTGCGCCCGGCGTGGATCAGGAACGTCCGCCAGCAAGCCCAGCAACGGCACGAATTTGGTCATGGCAGCCTCCGACACGGTTGCCATCCCAGGAATCAGACATCCGCCGACTTGCGAATCCCCTTTTCTATCCGGCGCTTCACTTCTCCCCTCCTGTGTTGCAGCGCGGACTCACTTCAGCCCCTCCAGCAGCGTTGAACAGCCTTGCGCCGTACCTCATCAGCTGCCGCTGCCACCACTGACGGCACGACTGGTAACGACGCCGGTGATAACCGGCCCGGTGACAGTGTTGATCAAGGTAAACACTTTTTGCAATTCGGTCAGCGGCGCGTTGGCGACATAAATCACGTCCTTGTCCTTGATCGGGAACCGCTCCGCGTAGAAATAATTTTTAGCTTCTTTCAGATTGAGATGATAGACGACCGGAGAAGTACCATTGGGACCGGTTCCTAGAGGCGGGACATTGAGCGCCCCGACGACCGCAGGGGGCTCGAAGCGGAACAGAAATACCCCCTGCGGATCGGCACGCGCATCAATTAATCCGCCGGCCTTCGCCAGCGCCTCGACCAGGGTTAATTTCGGGGCGCCGAATGGAACTTCATTGTTCGTCGTCGTCGCACCGAACACCGAATAGGTTTGCGGCACATCAGCCACAGTTAAAATATCTCCTGGCCAAGCATAAATACCTTCAGCGGGGTCCGAAATCAGCTCTTCCATTGGAATCGTCGCCGTTACTCCGTCCCGGGAAAGCCGTACAAATGTTTCATAAATCGGTGCTTTCGGGCCGCCGCCGGTGGCTCCAGCGCCAGCTGCTGCTCCACCTCCCGCTCCCCCACCAGCGCTGACGAGGACGTCTAGCAACCGAGTGCCGCCGACCGAGAGTGGTACATGGGCATTCGAAACATCTCCTGTTACCGTTACCAGGTCATTGACGCTGTTGGCCACGGTGACGATGACCTGCGGCTCGATTGCCTTCTGCGCCAGGCGTTGCTCGATCTCGTTCTGCACTTGCAGCGGCGTCCGCCCCGCAACTGGCACACGCCCCGCAAATGGGACACTAATACCACCATCTGGTCCGACCACTTGGGACGGGATGCTCGCTGCCGCGCCGCCGGCCACGGCACCCGGCACCGCCGCCGCAGCTGGGGCACCAAACAGGCCTCCGCCGGCGGCTTCCCAAATTGACACGGAAACTGTATCGCCGATCCCGATCTTCGGCGCCGGAGGCTTGCCGTATGATAGAAACCGGTCGGGAAAGGTGCCGGCCGGTCGCGACAGCAGTGTCGTCACGACATGATTGTCGACATCGACAAGATCAAAGTAGCGTTGCCCGTTGACCGCGGCCTGGTTGAGGACGTCGCTCACCGTCGGCCCGGCGGTCGGGATGGTGGAGCACCCGGCCAAGGCAATGCTGCCGAGGCTGAAAAGGACGAACCTGAACTTCATGAGGTACGTAACGATTGTAGTATCGCCAAACAGTCTATTTTTCCCAGCACCGGATCAAGCATTATCCTCCGTATTTATCCCCCTAGGGCATGGAGAAACGTCCTAGCGGTGTCTTTTCGGGCCCGATCTCCAGCTTGTCGGGCGCATAACGGGAGACGAAAGAGCGGCTAGAGGCCTTTGCTGGAGGGGTGGTATCCCGAATCGGGAGCTGCGCGACCTTCGTTCAATGGCGATGTCCCTCGGATTGTCCCAGTAAGAGCTTCGGCCCGTCCCAGGCCGCGGTCCCCTCCCAGGCCGAACCGCCCCAGAACGAGGCAACAACAAACATGGAGCGCGTGCCGCCGTACCTGTGACCGCTTTTGATGTTGTTGATGACCTCGATCTTCTCTGCCGGAGCGAGTTCTTTCGCCAGCCGGTCACGCCAAGTACGGAGATCTTATGCCGTACGAGATGCTCTTCCTGGTTAGAACGGCAGGGAGGTGTGCCCGGACCCGCACAACGTTGCCCGTATCACCGCCGCGGGTCTCAAGGTCGGCCTCACACCTGTCGAGAGCCTCGGCTATAGCCGCCGGTCTGTCCTCGTGTTGATCGCGATTGCGGTCGGCATGGGCAATGACGCGAGCGCGATCCTGTGCCTGGCAACGGCGCATCAGGCTGGCCGCGTCTGGGATGCCGCCTCGGCCGTGTCGAGAACCGCATTGAGCAGGACATTGCAGCCGGCGGTCAGATCGCCGGGTTTGGCGTCTTCGATCTCGTTGTGGCTGATGCCGCCAACACAGGGAACAAACACCATCGCACTTGGTGCCACCCGCGCCATATAGACTGCATCGTGACCGGCGCCACTGACAATATCCTGGTGCGGATAACCCTGGGCTGCAGCTGCCTCGCGCACCCGGCCGACCAGAGCCGGATCAAACGGGGTGGGCGGGAAATACCAGAATTCCTCGACTGCGGCATCCAGGGTCTGGCTCGCTGCCGCCGCGGCGCAGGCCGCGCGCAACTCGCGATCCATAAGGCTCAGCACTGTATCCTCGGGATGGCGAAAATCGACCGTAAAAAACACCTGGCCGGGGATCGTGTTGCGCGAGTTCGGGCTGACCTGGACAAATCCGACCGTGGCGCAGGCATCGGGAGCGTGCGCATGGCCGATCCGATTGACCGCATCGATCATTCGCGCCGCGCCGACGAGCGCATCGCGCCGCCGCGGCATCGGTGTCGGCCCGGCATGCGCCTCCTGGCCGGAAACGGTGATCTCGTACCAGCGCTGCCCTTGCGCGCCGGTAACAACACCGACCGGCAGGCCCGCGGCTTCGAGGATCGGTCCCTGCTCGATATGCGCCTCGAAATAGGCCGCGACCTTACGGCCGCCGACCGGCTCCGTGCCGGCAAAGCCGATGCGCTGCAATTCATCGCCGAGTGTGACGCCGGTGACATTGTCCGGCCGTTCGAGCCCGTAGCAAAGATCGAACACACCGGCAAACACCCCCGAGCCGACCATCGCCGGCGAAAAGCGCGAGCCTTCCTCGTTGGTCCACGCGACGATTTCGATCGGCGCCTCGGTCTCGTAGCCGAGATCGTTCAAGCTGCGGACGATTTCGAGCCCGGCCATCACGCCATAGGCGCCATCGAAGCGGCCGCCGGTCGGCTGGGTGTCGAGATGACTGCCGGCCATGACCGGCGCCAGATTTGGGCTGCGGCCGGGCCGGCGGGCAAAGATGTTGCCGATCTTGTCGATCGTCACGTGGCAGCCGGCCTCTTCGCACCAGCGGATGAACAGGCGCCGCGCTCGGCCGTCGAGGTCGGTGGCGGCCAACCGGCACACCCCGCCCTTTGGCGTCGCACCGATTTTTGCCAGCTCCATCAAGCTCGCCCACAGCCGCTCGCCATTGACTTGCAGGTTGCGCATCACATCCTCGCGGGTTTAGCTGGCCAATCCTAGCCTCGCCGATAACGGGGCCAAAGGAGATGTCATGGCCGGCGATACAATTGCCTACGCCTCGGCGGCAGAGCTGACCGAACTCTACCGCAAACAAGCTCTCTCGCCGGTCGAGACGGCGCGCCTGCTATTGGATCGGCTCGAGGCGTTGCAGCCCAAGCTTAACGCATTCTGCATTATTGACCGGGACGGCGCATTGGCCGCGGCGCGCACTGCAGAAGAGCGCTGGCGGCGGCGTGAGCCGTTGGGGCCACTCGACGGCGTGCCGGTCACGATCAAGGATCTGATGCTGATGCGCGGGTTTCCGACCTTGCGCGGCTCGCATCTCGTCGATCCCAGCCAGGAATGGCCGGAAGATACGCCGGCGGTGGCGCGGCTGCGCGAGGCGGGGGCCGTGATCCTCGGCAAGACCACGACGTCGGAATTCGGCTGGAAGGCGTTGGGCGACAGTCCGCTGACCGGCATAACCCGCAACCCGTGGGATCTCTCGCGCACCTCCGGCGGCAGCAGCGCCGGCGCGGCTGTCGCAGCTGCGGCCGGGATTGGCGTATTGCACCTCGGCAGCGACGGCGCCGGGTCTATCCGCACACCGTCCTCATTTTGCGGCACGTTCGGACTAAAGCCGAGCTTTGGCCGGGTGCCGGCCTATCCGCCCTCGCCGCTCGGGCTGTTGTCGCATCATGGACCGATCGCGCGCAATGTCGCCGATGCGGCGGCGATGCTGCGGGTCATCGCGCGCCCCGATCATCGCGATCCCTACGCGCTGCCGCCCGATGACCGCGATTGGCAGGACGGCATCGAGGGCGGGGTCAAGGGTTGGCGGATCGCGTTCAGCCCGGATCTGGGCTATGCCCGGGTGGATCCGGAAATCGCCGCAGCCGTTGCCGCAGCGGTTCGACGCTTCGAGAGTCTGGGCGGGGTTGTCGAACAGGTGGAGCCGATATTTGCCTCGCCGCGCGAGGCGCTATTCACATTGTGGGCTGCCGGGGTCGCAGCCTTGCTGCGGACATTCCCCGCCGAGCGGAAGCATTTGGTTGATCCGGGACTATTGGAAACTGCTGCAGCAGGCGAGCGGCTCGGCGCCGCCGATTGGGTTGCGGCCGATCTTGTGCGCAACGCACTCGGCCGGCTCATGGGGGCTTTTCATGCGCAATACGATCTGCTGCTGACCCCGGCGATGCCAATCCCCGCCTTACCAGTTGGGCAGGATCTAAACGATCCAGCGCAGGAACGACATTGGATCGACTGGTCGCCGTTCAGTTATCCATTCAATATGACCCGACAACCGGCCGCGAGCATTTGCTGCGGCTTGACGAGCAAAGGATTGCCAATCGGCTTGCAAATCGTCGGCCCGCTTTATGCCGATGACAAGGTATTGCGCGCCGCTCGCGCCTTTGAAGCCACCCAGCCCATCCGTCGCCCGCCTCTCACCACCCCGGTTGCCGATCCGCTGCCGGCGACACCAAATCTCAGGCCGTTACCGGGGTAAGCCAATCTCGCTGGGGCCAAACTGATCCAGCGAGCGACCTAACGGTGCCCCAGAGCAGCCGGAAAAGTCGAACTTGGCAACTCAGCAGGCGTGATTTGCGACGAGCGCTCAGCCGGTCATTGCCGGTTGCATGCTGCTGTCTGCCGAGTGCGGCAGATACCACCGCGAATCGCGGTTCTCAAGCCTGCCGGCACGGCGGTGACGCTGCAGTGCAATGCCGAGATGATTGGGGCGCACCGACATCCCAAGTTCGCGCGTCAAATAATTCATGACATCGGCTGCGGTAGCACCGCCGCCATGCGCTGCGACGGCTTTGATCGTTGCGTCGCTCAATGAAAGCGTACTTGCCGGCTTCGCGGAACGCGACGGAGGTTCGGCAGGAGTAGGCTCGGGTGCGGAAGGCCGTCCGCGTCTGCGTCGCTCTGCCGGTTGCGCCATGCCAAAACGCGACAGAACACGCTCGGCGATTTCGATTTCCTCCAATTGCTGCGCCACTCTCGCTCGATCGGCATCGAGGCGCGCCAGCCGCTCGCTCAGCTTCTGCTTCTCCTCACTGATTTCGTCCAATGTCGCCATCTACTCTCTCTCCCTCCACCGCGCCTCGAATACCGCATTGCGGATATCGTGCAATAGATGGCAAAAGCGCGATAGCGATAAAAGGGCGGCATCAGAAAATTATTGCTTATGTAGTAATCGTCGGGCGAGCCGCCCGCACTGCAGCTTTCTCTCGGATCGTCGCTGAATTAACCGGCTCGCCTGCAATTGCCGCGCTACGAATATAACCCAAACCGATTTACCGTATTGATCGTTCCGTTGAGTTGACGGCCTGCAGCGCCAGCCGGGTGTCGACGCATATTTCGTAGCTCACCGGCCGGCGGATGAACCCGCCCGAAACCAGACTCTGGCGGAGGCGATCAAATCCGTCCTCGGGAAGGACCGGGTCGATACCCCATACGTCCTGTTTCTGGTAGCGCTCGAGAGCGCGTGCCAATACTGCCCGATCGAGCGCGGGAAAGAATCCCGCAATCATCTCAGCAATCGCCGAAGCCGGGTTCGACCGCAGCCATTGCTGGGTATGGTAAATCGCGCGTGCCATCCGCAGCAGCGGCTCGGCATGAATCGCGAGCTTTTCGCGGGTTGTGACGAACGCTGTGTAGGTGGTGCGTCCGCGACTGCTCGCCGCGTACCACAAATGCCCGGCACCTGTCGCCAGCGCCTCTTCGACCACGGGCTCGAAAAACTGGGCTGCGTCGAGCCGTCCGTCCCGCAATGCAGCAAGGTTGTCCGTCATGCTCCGATCGCCAATACGATCCAGCCGATCGGGGTTGAGCCCGACGCCACGCAGATCATGCTGCAGACACAGCCACGGTGTCGGCACCTCGCTGACGCTGGCGAACCGCATGCTTGCGAGATCGGCAAGCCGGAACCCAGGATTGGGTTCACGCCCAACGATCGAGAACGGATCGCGACAGACGATTTCGGCAAAGCAGACAAGAGGCGAGCCCGGATTGTCGTCGTGATGCTTCATGACCCGCATTGGACCCGCCCACAGCACATCGACCGCACCATCGATCAGTGCGGCCTCGGCTTTGCCCACGCCAGGTGATGGCGCCAGTTCGACTTCCAAGCCTTCGGCCGTATAGGCTCCAATTGTATGCGCCGCATAAAACGGCGCATACAACACAAAGCGGTAATTCTCATAAAGCCGCAGCCGCATCGGCGTTTTCTTCCGATCTATAGCAGAGCCTTAACTTCCGGCGAGCGGGAGTAGGGCCGCCGACAGTTCGCCAGCGGCCCTCGACCCCGCTTGCGGGCGGGTGACGAAGAGGATTACAGAACGCCCTCTTTGCGCAACGCCTCGACCTCGCCATCGCCGATGCCGAGCCAGTTGTTCAAAACCTCGGCGCCGTCGCCGCCCAGCGCCGGCGACGGCTTCAATTGCACGGTCTTGCCGTCGATCCGCACCGGCCAGGTCGCCATTTTGTAGTCGCCCTGGCGGTGGTGAACGATCTGCATAATGCCGCGCTCTTCAAAGCTCGGCTCGTTTTGCAATTCCATCGTGTCGAACACCGCGCTCGACGGCACGCCAACGGCAATCAGTTTCTCCATCGCCTCGCGCTTGTCGTGTTGGCGCGTCCATTCGCCGATGATCGCGTCGAGCTCCTTTTCGTTCTTGACGCGGGCATCGCCAGTGGCAAAACGCGGGTCGTCGATCAATTCCTCGCGCCCGATCAACTTCATCAGCCGCGACCAGTGCTCGGGATTGGCCCGGCTGGTGGTCAAATAGACATAGTCGTTGGGACCGCCGCCCTTGGCCGGGTAAAGCCCCGAAGGCGCGTTGTTGCCGCCGCCCGACTTGGCACCATTGCGCGGCGCCGGCTTGCCGGTGCGCGCCATTGTGCAAAAACAGGTCCGCATATAGTGAATCATCGCGTCCTGCATCGCCAATTGCAGTCGCCGGCCTTGGCCCGTGCGGTTGCGCTCGTGCAACGCGCCGAGGATGGTCGCCGCCATCAGCATGCCAGTGCCGGTGTCGCCAAAAGAGAGCCCGGGCTTGACCGGCGGCAGGTCGGGGTAGCCGGTGACGCTGATCGGGCCGCCCGCAGCCTGCGCGATCATGTCAAAGGCGAGCCCCTTCTCGTGCGGGCTGCTTGATCCGAAACCCTTGATCTGGCAATAGATGATGCGCGGATTGATTTTCTTGACCGACTCGTAGTCGAGACCGAGGCGCTCGATCGTGCCAGGGGCCATGTTCTCGACGGTGACATCGGCCTGCTTCAGCATGTCTTTTACAATATCGAGCCCCTTTGGCGATTTCAGATTGATCGCCAGCGACTTCTTGTTGACGTTGAACTGGTGGAAATACCACGGATCGTCGTCGGGCTTGCCGGGGCGCAGCCGGCGGCCGGGATCGCCGCGGCCCGGGTTCTCGATCTTGACGACCTCGGCACCGAACCAGGCCAAGACCTCGGTCGAGGTGGTGCCGGCCTCGAACTGGGTGAAATCGACAACCTTGACGCCTTGTAGAAAGTTGAAGTCCTGGGTGATGTCGCTCATCACTATTCTCCCGTTGCACGCAAATGCCGGCGCACAGCCTGCGCCTTCCCGCGCCGCATCGCAACGCCTTCTCAGCTTCGTCCGTTAACAGGTCTGAAGGGGGGCGCATTCGCACCGGACAGCGTGGTTTTTATCGCTGGCGAAGCGGCGTCGCCGCCCTCATCGGAGAGACGCGAACGCTCGGCGATATACGAGCATGGCGCCCGGTTCATGGGCTCTATTTTAAAATAGATGCGGACGCTCGGACCCGGTGTTTTCGCGCGAACCCGATGCGCTTTGTCGCTCGTATACGAGATGCGGGATATGAAAAGTCAGATTGGTATGGTGCCCGCCGACGGTCGGCGTGCACCCCGGACATCAACGCGGATGGTGGCGCGGGAAGCCAGCGATCGCATATTGGCAATCGGGCGGCGCCCTGCATGGTTGGGTGATCTCTACCATCACTTGCTGACATTGCCTTGGTCGGTTTTTCTGGCCGGCTTGTCGGGACTCTATCTCGGCCTGAACGTGCTGTTCGGGCTGCTTTATCTGCTCGGTGACGGGGCGATTGCGAATGCACGCCCGGGGAAGTTCTCCGACGCTTTCTTTTTCAGTGTCGAGACGATCTCGACGATCGGCTACGGCCAGATGTCTCCGGGCACGTTATACGGCAATCTGATCATGACCTTCGAGGCGATGGTCGGGTTGATGCTTGTAGCGGTCGCTACCGGATTGGTGTTTGCGCGCTTCTCGCGCCCGACCGCACGGGTCATGTTCAGCAAAGTGGCGGTTGTCGCACCGTTCAATGGGCTGCCCACTCTGACCCTTCGACTGGCCAACCAGCGCCGCAACCAGATTCTCGAAGCCCAGGTTTCTCTGAGCCTGATCCGCGACGAGCTCACCTCGGAGGGAGAATGGATGCGCCGGTTTTATGACCTGCAGCTGATCCGGCAACGCAGTCCGATTTTTGCAATGACCTTCTCGGTCATGCACGCGATCGACAATGGCAGCCCATTGTTAAACGCTACCGCATCATCATTGGCGGCGGAAAGCGCGGAGATCGTCGTCACCGTCACGGGACTGGACGAGATTCTGTCGCAGCCGGTCCACGCCCGCACCTCCTACCTCGCGCACGAGGTGCTGTGGGATCATCGATTTGCCGACGTCTTCATCGATACCCAAGATGGGCGGCTCGCCATCGATTACCGGCGGTTCCACGATGTCGAGCCGATCGGGCAACGGGTGCCGCGTTAGACAACAGCCGGCGGGGACGTCGGCTTTCCGCGTCACCCCCGCCGTTGATACCTGCTGGCAATCCAGATGCCTCTGATCCATCGCTGTCCCTGACAGCCCTCCAAAGTCTGATATTTTTCTTACCGCCGCGGGGGGTGAGCGCGGACGAAGTCTTCGTTGACATCGGAACCCCAGCCGGGGCCGGTCGGCAATATCAGATCGCCGTCCTTGATCACTGGCGGTACGGTGACGATGTCGTCCTTCCAGGTGACATCGTCGATGTCGATCTCCATGACTTTGAAGTTCGGCACCACGGCGCACATATGCGCGCTGATCAATGAGCCCAAATGGCCATTGAAATTATGTGGCGCGATATTGACCTCGTGGGCGTCGGCCATCGCCGCGATCTTGAGTGATTCAAGGATGCCGTTCCACGCGACGTCGATGATCGCGTAATCGACCGACTGCTGCTCGAAATACGGGCGGAACTGGCGCTTGCCATACAATGATTCGCAGGACGCGATCGGGGTGCGTGCGGAACGGCGGATCAAGGCGAGGCCAGCCGGATCATAGAGGTCGATCTCGAGCCACACCAGATCAAGCGGCTCCAGCGCTCGCGCCAGCTTTACGTATCCATCGATCTTGTAATTGAAGTTGGTGTCGAGATGGAGCCCGACATCGCGTCCGGCGCCACGGCGGAACGCCTCCAGCTGCGCCACCGCGGCATCGACGATGCGCTGGTCGATGTTGAGCTCGGGGAATCCCGGCGGGTTGCCGGTGCCGGGACCATACATATAGGGCTTGTCCCGATCGAAGCGGATCAGGTTGGTCTTGAGACCCTTGAAACCCTTGCGCCTGACCTCCTCGCCGAGTGCCACGATGTCGTCCAGCGAGCGCACCGGGTCGACCCCGCACCATTCGCGGATACGGTCGGCGTGGCGGGCGCGGTAGGTGCCGCAATGCGACCAATAGAGTTGCAGCCGGTCGCGCTGCGGACCGCCCAGCATTTCATAAACGGGTACGCCCAATGCCTTCGCTTTGATATCGACCAGTGCGTTTTCGATCGCGGCGATCGCCATCTGATTGATCCCGCCGGCCGCCTGCCTGGTCGCGGCGTAGAGATAGGCACTATGGCGCTCGACTGGACGCGGGTCCTGGCCGATCAGCCGCTCGGCCATTTTGCGAATGACTGCGGTCAGTCCCTGCGCCCCGTACCCCTCCATATATTCGGCCCAGCCGACGATGCCTTCGTCGGTGGTGATCTTCAGAAACGAATTGACCCGCCAGCCGGCGTTGCAATGCAAGTCTTCGACCTTGACAATCTTCATCGGCAGATCCCTCCAAACAACAGCGCCAGAGTTTGCCTCTCTCGATGATCATGCGCCGATCGCCGAGCGTTTGCCAGAGCAGCGGCCATCGTCTTCGCCGCGGTGAAATGGGGTTTTTGTTGCGATCGCATGTCTCGACATCGCTGCGCAACCGGGTTCTGACCCATTTGTGCGACCGCCTGCACGGCGCGCCGTTGCCGTTGCGCATCGGATTCTGGGACGGCCAAGTTTTTGATTTCGCACCGGCGCCGGAGATCACCGTCACGCTCCATTCGCGCCGGCTGTTGCGGTTCTTTGTGACCGGCAATATGGGCCGGCTCGCGCAAGCCTATGTCGAGGGTGAGCTTGAGGTCGAGGGGCGGGTCGGCGATGTCTTGCGCATCGGCATCGCACTGGCCGAGCGCATCGGCAATGTGCCGATTTTGCGCCATACGACACCGCTCCTCGCCCGGATGCGGCGGCGCCACAGCAAGGCCGCCGACGCCCAAGCCGTGCGCTACCACTACGACGTCTCGAACAATTTCTACCGCCTGTGGCTCGACCGGCGGATGGTTTATTCATGTGCTTATTTCATTAACGGTGCGGAGGACCTCGATATTGCGCAACAGCAAAAACTCGATCACATCTGCCGCAAATTGCGGCTCAGACCGGGCGAGCGCCTGCTCGACATCGGCTGCGGTTGGGGCGGACTGTTGCTGTGGGCGGCGGCGCATTACGGCATTTGCGGTCTCGGCATTACGTTGAGCCGGCCGCAATGCGACGAGGCCCAGGCGCGCATCGCCGCCGCGGGTCTCGCGGACCTCGTCGAAATCCGCCTCGCCGATTATCGCGATCTCAAGGGAGTAGCTGAATTCGACAAGATTGTCTCGGTCGGCATGTACGAACATGTCGGCGTCGCCAATCTGCCGCTTTATTTCACGACGATCGCGCGGCTGCTGCGCCCAGGCGGCAGCGCACTCAATCACGGCATCACCAGCACCGATCGCAACGGCCGCGGCCGCGGGCCGCCGGGCGGCGAGTTTATCGATCGCTTTGTCTTTCCGGGTGGCGAGGTGCCGCACATCTCGCGGGTCCTTTACGAGATTGCCGGCAGCGGGCTCGAAATCCTCGACATTGAAGATTTGCGTCCCCACTACCCGTTGACCCTATGGCATTGGGTCAACCGCCTCGAAGCCGCGCGCGAGCCGGCGATTGCCGCCGCCGGCGTCGAGCGCTATCGGATTTGGCGAATCTATATGGCAGGGATGGCCTGCGCTTTCGATCGCGGCTGGCTCTCGGTGTATCAGACACTCGTCCAGAAGCCGCTGGCCGCCGGTCCGGCGCCGCGCCCCTGGACCCGCCGTTATCAATATGTTCCCGAACCCGCTCCGGTCTTGAGCAGGAGCCCCGACTGGGACAAAGCAGACCGAGCCCATTGATCTGCAAGGCATCGGCGCCGTTCCAGTCGACTGCGTCCAGTTGGGAGGGATGGGCGGGTCGCTGGGCGGCTGTTATTCACCCGGGCCCTGCCGGAACACCGCGTCGGCGGCTTGCCGCTGCGCCGGCGACAAGGTCGCATAGAGCGCCTGCAGTGCCGGCAGCATGCGTTTCATGCCGTCGATTTCCTGTTGGCCATATCGGATCGCGAGGCGCAGCCCCTCGACCGCATTCACATTGGCCGGCGGCGGCGCGCTGCCCATCATGCGCGCATTTTCCCGCATGACGTTGGCGAGCGCGTTGAATTGCGGTTCCTGCGCCGGTGTGATCGCTAAGCGTTGGCGCAGCTCTGCGATGTTCGCCTCGACATTAGGGGCCGGCGCGGCGGGAGCCTGCGCCAGCATCAGCGGCCGCGGGCCGGCCGCGGGCGGCGCACTGCCCTCGGTCAGCGCGGCCGGCAAGGGTCCACCAGCACTTAGCAACAACGCGGTGATTAAGCCCGCCGCAATTGCCAAATGAATCACTCGCGACATCGACGAAACCTCGTCATGGAGCCTTTGGTGTGTTCAGCGGATAGGCATGCGCCGACATGGCTCCGGTTTCAAGGTTCGCCTGCCGCATCAGCCACAGCCATGCGGGCGCGGAAGGTCATGCCGTCAGATTCATGGTGCGCGACGCTGTCGTAGGCCATGCTAAACTTTTGGAAGAACAGAGACGATCCGAGGTTCCAGCAACGAAAGGACAACGAATGGCGTATGATCTTTTGATCAAGAACGGACGCATTGTCGACGGCTCAGGAATGCCGGCGTTCCGTGGCGATGTCGGCGTCAAGGACGGCAAAATCGTCGATATCGGCAAATTGAGCGGCGCGGCTCAGCGCACGATTGATGCCGAAGGCCGCGTTGTCGCCCCCGGTTTTATCGACAATCACTGCCATTACGACGCGCAAGTCACCTGGGACCCGCTGTGCTCGTTCTCGTGCGACCACGGCGCCACCACCGTGATTTTCGGCAATTGCTCGCTATCCCTGGCGCCGGTCCGCAAAGGCAGGGAGGAGCGCCTCGCCGAGTTTTTGTCCTATGTCGAAGCGATCCCGATGGATGTGCTGCGCACCCTCGAATTCGGCTGGGAGACGGTGCCGCAATATCTCGAACAACTCGATCACCATCTCGGCGTCAATGTCGGCAATCTGATCGGCCATACCGCGGTGCGCCATTATGTGATGGGCGATGACTGCCAAAAGCGCACCGCGAGCGATGACGAGATCAAACAGATGCAGGACCTCGTGCGCGACGGCATGAAGGCCGGCGCCTTGGGGGTGTCGGTGTCGCGCAACCAGGGCCATTACGACCCGCAGGGCGTCCACATCCCGGCTTTGTGGGCGGATGAAAAGGAAATCTTTGCCCTCGGCGATGTGCTGCGCGAACTCGGCACCGGGATCATCCAATCGGGCGGCGGCAATGGCGCCGAAATGAAGAACGCGCTGATGAGCCGCCTGTCCGAAGCGACCGGGCGCACCGTTGTGTACAATAATCTAAACCAGTCGATGCGCCGGCCCGACGAGTGGCGAAAGCAGATGGCGCAGGTCGATGCGACGACGGCGAAAGGCATTCGCGCCTACCCGATGTGCACGCCGAACCGTATCGTCGATAGTTTCACGATGCGCAATACGCAGACCTTCCGCGGCTTGCCGGTGTGGCATCCGATTTGCCTGTCCACGCCTGAGGAAATGCTCAAGGCCTATGCCGACCCCGAGATCCGCAAAAAGCTGCACGCCGAAGCGATCGAGTTCAAGGTCGACACGCCGCCGCCGGGCATCTGCACGACATGGTGGGACTACATGGTCCTGCAAACCGCTGTTTTGCCAAAGAACAAGCAGTACGAAGGCAAGACCCTGGGCGAAATCGCCAAATTGCAGGGCAAGGGCATCATCGATGCATTCTTGGATCTCGCAATCGAGGAAAACCTCGACAGTGAATGGCTGCATGGCGAGAACAATGTCGATGACGAAGCGGTGGCCAAGATTTTGACCTATCCGAACGCGGTGATCGGCTTGTCCGATGGCGGCGCACATGTCCAATTCCAGAGCGGGTTCGGCTTCAGCACCCGGCTGCTCGCGGAGTGGGTGCGCGAGAAAAAGGTCATGAGCCTCGAGCAGGCGGTGCGGCGGTTGACCTTTGACAGCGCCTCGATCTTTGGCCTTTATGACCGCGGGCTGCTGCGCCCGGGCATGGCGGCCGACATCGTGATTTTTGATCCCGACACGGTGAAGCCGCTGCCGCTCGAAGTCGTGCACGACTTCCCAACCGGTGCCAAGCGCATCAAGGAGCCGGCCCAGGGCATCATGATGACAATAGTCAACGGCGAAGTCTTGCTCGAAGACGGCAAGCACACCGGCGCATTGCCCGGCCGGGTCATGCGCAACACCTATTACCGCGGACTGCACGCCTAGGCTGGCAGCCGCCGCTGTTCGGCGCTCGGTGCCCGGAGGGAGCGTCGAGCGCCCCGACGATTAATGGCTAGGCGAGCGCGCCTCGGGGCGGAGAAGTTCGAAGGCGCGCGAATGCGGCGCGAAAGTTGCGCAAAGCGCGAGCGGTGCGAAGCCCGTACGCGGAGGGAACGAAAGAGAGCGGCAAAAGTTAACCGGGCATCAGGGCTCCCGGTCTCGGGAGCGACCGCGACAATCGGGCTCCTCGTTGGTGACAACATGCCGTTCGTTCGCAAACTCTCTCATTTCGTTGCGCTGTCAGCTGAAGAAATTGCAATATTAAACGAGCTTCAGTCAGATCGGCTTGTTGTTCGTCGTCATCGTGAGATTATCACTGAAGGCCGCACTTACGATTGCCTGTATATTTTGGTTCAAGGATACGCGATCCGCTGCCAAATCCTACGCAACGGTAATCGGCAAGTGTTAAATGTCGTACTGCCTGGCGATATCATAGGGTTTCCTGTTACATTTTTTGAGCGCGCGCAATACACAGTAACAGCGCTGACCGAGGCGGAGCTGTCGCCGATACCGCATGCCAGCCTGATAACGCTGACGAAGCACCATCCGCGTTTAGCGGCCAAAGTGTTCTGGTCGTTTGCCATCGAAGCAGCGATGTACGTCGATCACTTGACCAATGTCGGGCGGCGTTCGGCGGTCGAGCGGGTCGCCCATTTCCTTTTGGAGATGCTGATGAGGCTGCAGGTTATCGGCTTGGCCGATGAAAACTCCTTTCAGTTGCCGCTGACCCAGGAGCAGATCAGCGATGCGGTCGGGCTCAGTGCGCCTCATCTCAACCG
>JAFAOB010000233.1 GCA_019238055.1 Alphaproteobacteria bacterium | reverse complement strand
TGGCGTGATCCCATGTCAGAGCGAACTCAGAATCGTTGCCTCACACCTCGCTTCAACCCGTCAACCCATCATAACAAGAAACTGATGGATGGTGAGCCGACTTAACCGAAGATTATACTAACCATTATGGCGCTCGGGGCGACCTTCCTATCTGCGCAACTATTAGCGATGCGACTCACCTGTTAAATCAAGCTACCTCAATCATAGAGCAATGCGACATGTTTCTAGTAAAATGCGCGAACAGTAACCGCGTTCAAGCAGTGCGCCAAATCAAAGCAACGGTTCTCACATGGGTAGCCGAGTATGTTGAGTGGCATAATAATTATTGATGGCAGCGATTTTGACACGGGTTTGAGGTGACGATCCGAGCGCGTTAACCGAGTGCCCGGCAGCCGATGGACGAATGGCATAAAAGCCGCGCTCGGCACCGGCGGCGACAACCCAATCACGCAAGTGGGGTAAGACGGTTGAAGTCGTTCTCCGGTAGTCGCCGACTTGCATGCGGTTCTCGACCATCGCTACACGGAAATATTTTGTTCGATTAAAGCTTACTCCAGCGATGCATGATCGTCCTCGGCTATTCCTTGTAAGAGGGGTCAATGCGATCGAGCTTGCGCAGCAGAGCCGGCCATTCGGACCTGGTTGGATCATTACGGCCGGCTAAACGCGATCGGACGTTATCGTAGGCGGCGCGCACGACATCGTCGTTGATTGGGTGGAACTCGGCACCGGATTGTCGGAAAGCGAGCTGCATCGCGCAAGCCCGCTCCATGCGATAGGTTGCGACAAAGGCTGCAGCGATGCTCGTCCCGACAATCAACAAGCCGTGATTGCGCAATACCATGATGTGACGATCGCCAAAATCGGCAAGCAATCGCGCCCGTTCCTCCGGGTTTCGTCCGGTACCCTCATAGTCGTGATAAGCGACATCGGCGATGATCTGAAGCGCGTGCTGGTTAAGCGGCAGAAGCCCATCCTGTTGCATCGACACGGCACAGCCGGCGATCGAGTGGGTATGGAGGACGCAGGCGATTTCCGACCGCGCCATATGCACCGCGCTGGGGATCGCAAAGCCGCCGCTGTTAACCTCATAATCTGAGGGTTCAACCTTGTTGCCCTCGCGATCAATCTTGACCAGCGATGACGCAGTAACCTCGTCGAACAACAGGCCGTAGCGGTTGATCAGAAAATGGCCATCGCTGTCCGGCACGCGCGCCGTGATCCGGGTGTTGATCAGGTCCGACCACCCAAACAGATCGACGAGGCGATAGCAGGCCGCGAGGTCGCACCGTGTTTGCCATTCTTCGGCGGACATGCGCGCGGGCATTGCCGTCACGGTCGAGGCCATAGCTTTCCTCCAATGCGAAACACGTACGTGAGATCAGCGCATGCCGTTCAGGCCGGCGTCAAGCCGCTCGATGATGTTGCCCGATCCGACCGCCAGCTCAGGTCAAGTCGGCACCATCTGAGCAGCGAATATCGACAGCTCCAGTATTAACAACGATATCTCTCCAATTAATCATCAAAATCATAGAATAACCCGCGAGTTTTGCACAAATTGCGACGGCGTATCGCTAATCTCGACGAGCATCGAAATGAACGGCAGGGTTAAGGTGTATCGGTTTCGCCTCTTCGATATCGGCACCGGCGAGTTCAAAATCTCCACCCGGATGGCAACGCGCGCCTGTATTCAGCGCATTCACGCCGAGCTAATACGAAGCAGCGAGTTGGAGATCGACAAAAAGGACCTGAACGCGGACGGAATGACAGAGCCTGTTTTTGTGGATGGCCCCTGCTGCAAGCTGTTCGTAATGCGTGCCAAATGCAACAGCGTTAAATTAGGGGAGCGGCCGCTGAGCTCGCACAAGCCATTTCAACCGAGTCAATGCAATTGCCTGCAATCCGGCGGTCACGGCGCGGTGAAGCGACGGCGGATTGCTTTCTGCGTGATCGGCAAACATTGGAACCACCGTCAAGCCGCGCCGAGGTATTGAACCACGCTTATTGTTTCGAGTCATCGAACTGACGCATACGAATGACATGCTCGTTCGAAGACCGGACAGGGGAAGAAAGGCGATGCTTCTGGTGCAACGGGGTATCACCGTCTTTGTGTTGCTGATCGGAATAGGGGTTGGCGCCCCTCCAGCCTTTGCTTGGGGCGACGAGGGGCACAAGATTGTTGCCTTGGTCGCTCAAAGCTTTCTCGATCCGGCGGTGCGAAAGAAGGTCGATTCGCTTCTCGCGAACGATCCAGATAGCCGCACCGCACATGACATCGCCAGCGAGGCGACCTGGGCCGACAAGATCAAGAGCGACAGTGAGTTAAGGCAGCGGACAAGCAAATGGCATTTTGTCGATATCGAGCTTAGCAACCCGAATATTGATCAGGCCTGTTTCAATCGTCCGCCTCTACCGGCCGGCACCGTCGCTTCGGATGGGCCTGCAAACGATTGCATCCTCGACAAAATCGATGAATTTACCGCGGAATTGGCGAGCCCGACGACGGATCCCGAAGAGCGGGTCGTCGCATTGAAATTTCTGCTGCACTTCATCGGCGATCTTCATCAGCCCCTCCATGCCTCGGACGACCACGATCGCGGCGGCAATGACAAGCATGTGTCAGCCCCGGGGATGCGGCCCGGAAACCTCCATCACTATTGGGATACCGAGTTTGTTGTGGCCCTCGGCTCCGAGCCGCAACAGGTCGCTGCAGACCTCATCGAGGGCATTTCAGACGACCAGGTAAAAGAATGGATGAAAGGAACACCCACAGATTGGGCGCAAGAGGCGTTCAGGCTTGCTCGCACCGATGCCTACGGCCGCCTTCCGCAACCCAACGCTCACGGCAATTACCGTCTGTCGGATGAGTACCTCGAAATGGCGTCGAGC
>JAFAOB010000445.1 GCA_019238055.1 Alphaproteobacteria bacterium | reverse complement strand
TAAACTGATGGATGCTCAGGTTCGCCACTCTTGCGGATAGTCTGAATCACATTGGCGTGCAGCTTTGGGGCTGTGAAATGGGGCAACATATCGTATTGGGGGCGCCGCTACTGTTGGCGAAGCGCTGGCAAAAGGTTGATCCAATTTCGCCGCCGATCTGTGATCAGTGCATCGTCTGGGAGGGGTAAAAGGATGTCACGCTCGCCATCGCGCGTAGCAAATTTGAGCGGCTGTGTCCGAGGAACGGAAAGACCAGATCTCCTGCTTGAGCTGTCAGGCTACTCCGTTTTTTTTCTGATCGTCGCCTTTTTAAAGTCACCTACGATATTCATAGATCCACGCTTCTGGGCTGAGGAAGGAGTTACATTTTACGCTCGCTTTCTTCATTTGCCATTTACGTCAAGCATTGCTTTTATCAAATCCGGCTCTATTCTGGTACTAACTAACGCTATCGTCTATATCGCGACAAAAGTGCCGACGGCGCTGGCCCCGGCGGTTACCACCTATGCGGCACTCCTTCTGCACCTCGTTGTCGTTTGTCAGATCGTTTTGTTCGTGCGGGCGCACAGTTTGGCAAAAATGGTAGGTTTGTTGCTGGTTGCCGCATGGGCCCTGCTGCCTCAGACTTTCGAAGTCTGGCTGAACGCAACGAATATTCAATGGATCACCGGAGTGTCGATGCTGGTGTTTCTCGCGATGCCTGCCGGTTGGATCGAGCAACATTGGAAAGGCGGAGCTGCCTGGTGTCTTGTCTGTGGCCTATCGGGGGTGCCGGCGACAGTTCTAGCTCCGTTTTTTTTCCTTCGCGCCTTTATGGAGCGTTCTTTTACAATTTTGATACTTGCGATTGTTCTGAGCGTTACAGTTGTCGCGCAGCTTGCGATTCTCACTGATGTCGGCGAACCAAGACCTTATTTGCTCGACCCTTGGTTCTTGGTCATGCCGCTATTTCTGCAATCCGTCCTTTCGCCAGTCCTGTCAGCCGAGGTTGTGGACAAGATTGCACCTTCGATTGTGGATCGCAATTCGCAACACGTCATAATGACTACAATCAGTGTGTTGATTGCCGGGATCGGCATAATGGGGTTCGCCACCGCCGCTGCCTATTCGGGATGCCGCAAGCCTTATGTCTGGTTAGTATTAATGGCATGGCTTGTCGTCACAATCATCCAGAATTTTGGTTCAATCGACCCACGAGCAGAGTTGTCCGGTTGGGCGGGCGGGCGTTATTTTCTTTTTGGATCTATGTGCTTGTGCCTGCTCTTAGCCTGGGGAACCGAGGCGCGCCAAACGGTTCCCCGGGTCGTTTCGATGGGTCTGCTGATCGCTGTGATGGTGTCCGGAATTTACACCGTGGCTTTCAGCCCGTGGTGTAGACTAGAGCTCCATGGACCCTCTTGGCGTAAGCAAGTTAAATCGTGTGCCGTTGGGCACACCTGTAAGATCATCGTTTGGCCAGGCGGTTCATGGATTCTGGAGATCGAGAAATGACCGGCGCAATCGTTTCGCTCGGGCTGGAACGTGGCATAATGTTTCTCGGCGAAGCTCCGCCCGCCCATGGGGCGGATCTACGCTCGCTTTCCCATGCGTCTATGAATTTCATGATACCATCAATCCGGATTAAAATCAGTCTAATGAAATTTGCTAGATCCTCGTTAGAACAGCCAGGCTTTGTCCAAGAGGACAAGGCCCTATGGATTCTATTTTGAAGTCTAGCTTATCGACCCACAATCTGATTACCGGCTGCTCAATAAACAGATTTAAAGGATAATGAGCGTTTTGTTTTCTAGTGGCCACTGTGCCTTCAAAAATGCTCCAATGATGAGGGGCACCGAATTCTAAAAAGGAAAATATTAGCTTCCCACCAGGAGCGATAACACGCCTTGCTTCCGACATGTACAAATAAGTCTCCTCGTGTAGCAAATGCGTGAATACGCTAAAAGCAACAACAACGTCGGTGCTCTCGGATTCCAGAGGGATACTTACTCCTTGATGTTTGATGAAACGGAAATGCGCTGGGCATTGCTTCTGAGCGTAATCCAGAAGCGCCTGAACGATGTCGATGCCGATATAAGAAAGATCATGGAAGCGTAGCCCAAGATATTTGGCAAGACGACCGCTGCCGCAGCCCAAATCGACAAGCGACATGCCATCGCGCACGCCAAGACTTGCTATAATATCTGTCATCAGCTTGCCGAACTCATCGTACTGTCCTCCAACAGCAAGCGACATGGCCTCATCCAAAGGGTGAGAGGCCATCAGTTCGGCGACATGCCTTTCATAATCTTCAACGAAGTGTACCTTTGGCATCATCAATCTTCCTTACTCATAGAGCATGTTTGGCTTTGTTTTAAGAGGATAAATGATTATCAGACACCGCTATCTTCTCTGAGCAAAAATGCAGAAGGCCGGCCCATTTGGGTGATCTATATCTTCGATGCCAGTTTCGCACGTGAAACCTTCATCGCCGAGTACATCCAGGATATCATCACGCGCCATCCACACACTACCCGGGGCGGAGCCGCCACAGAAACCAGCCCAATCGAGAGCTTGCAAATAAGCCTGATCGTAATATCTCACAGGTCGCCCTCGTAGGGTGGTGATACGACGAGGTTGGAAACTGAACTTACCTCGCGCATCTTCTTTGGCCCTTAATACATCCTTATCGAAATAGTGCGTCCACAATCCTATGGCGTCCGTTGTCCTGGCAATACCGAGTAGTAGACGAACCGGATCAGTCATGTGGTAAAGGACGCCTGAAGCGAGCACGAAATCAAAGCGCGGCGGCGGATCGGAATCAAGATATTGCTGGAAATCACCCAGCAGAAATGTCGCGCCCCTCATGTCAAGGTGATTTTTTACAACGAGGCATCGCATCCAGGCTTTGGTATTAGACTCGATTGCCAGTACCTCCGCGCCACGCGAAGTCATCATATGGGTGTGGCCACCCTCCAATGGCCCAAGCTCCAAGACGCGTTTCCCTTGATACCCTCCGAGATACCGTTCGAACCACAGTATCCGGTGATCGTCAAATAGAGATGCTTGACCTGTGCCCGGCAGTCCGGGCACATCAGAACTCCAATCCCCGTCGAAAATGCGGGCCGCATTCTCGACAGCGGGCATCCAGTCTACGAACCGCGCTATTGTCCGCATGGGATCAGTTGGCGCTACAATTGAGTTCGAGTCGATCTTGTCGGCAGGCTCTGTAGGTTGCGGAGATAATGCTGGTGCCACTGGGCTCAATGCTGGGCCGGTTTCCGATAACGCAGCTGGCCTCGATAAGTTAGCTAAATCAGGCTCGCCAGCGAGCAGCCAATCCACTTGGGCTCGCGTCTCGAGCATAATGCGCTTGAGAAGTGCTAGCCGCACATCCGCCTTTTCTGCTTCAGACATCGCCGCTACAACTGCCTTACCCCCCCGACGTAACCAACAAAGAAACTCACATCCTTGAGCAGGAGTAGTTCGTTCAACTCGTAGGTCCGTCTCACCGAGCATCGCCAGTTCAAAAAGAATCAACTCGAAACTCGCAGGTACAAAGCACCAGGCGTGGACGTCGACGTAATCCTCGCTGTCTTGGACTTGCTGCGAGAGCCCTCGAGCCATATCCAGAGAATGGAGGAAGCGCAGCTCTTTCGAAGGATGCTGTCCCCAGGCAACGCTGCCACCATTCTCTACCCTATAAGCGGCGAAGTCGAAAGTCAGCTGCGGGGAATGCCGTGACCGTGCCTCCATATGGGCATAAAGGACTTGACCTGTCGTTGTCAGCGGTCGAAAATAATCAAAGCAATAACGTTTGTCCGGAACCGCCAATGCTACGACACCATCTTCCTTTAGCAAAACTTCAATAGAATTGAGGAAGCTGATCAGGTCAGGAGTGTGCTCTATCACGTGGCTTGCGATGCACGCATCAAAAGTTCCTCTTTCATCGACGGGGACCGCGTCACATAGTTTGCCGCCCCTCCAAATAAAATCGACTTCCTCAATTCGGCCGATATCGATGCCCGGATGACCAGTATATTTAGCGACCAAACCATCCTGCGCCGTATAGTCGAGTACCTTGGTGTTCCATCCCTCCGACTTGGGTGCGACAGGCCCATAACTGGGGCCGATCTCCAGGATCTTACCGTCTCGGGGAATGGGAGCCAGCAGTATCTCTGACCGCGACTGTAGCGGCGATGCGGGTGGAAGTGGAATCGGTCTTTGCCAGGGCTTCTCACGAAATGGTGGAAACGCCAATGAAAAGAGAGCATCCACTCGGGAGAAGCTGAGGTTGTAAAATGGATCGTTATCCAGCATCAATCCCCAGCGCTTTCGCATATACGCCGCTTCTCGATTAAAGCGGGCAGCTTTCTCCTCCGACAAATCTAAACCGCGTGACGCCGACTCCAGATGATACAATTCGGCAAAGGGCGTCCATATAATCTTGTAACCGCGCTGACGAAGGCGGATGCACAAATCAACATCGTTGAAGGCGACCGGAAGGTGCTCCCCGTCCAATCCTCCGATCCCCTGATAGACATCTCGCCTCAAAGCGAGACAAGCGCCAGTGCAGGCTGACAGCTCGCGGGTCAGCGCATTTTGGCCAAAATAGCCAGGTTCGTCTCTTGGCTGGCCATGCCCGAAATGCCCCGCGACGCCGGGGCCGCCGTCAAATGAGCCTATTCCCAATACGACGCCACCATGCTGGATAGTGTCGTCGGGATAAAGCAGCTTCGCCCCCACTGCCCCGACCATCGGCCGCATTACATGGGAAACCATTTCCCGAAGCCAATCTGCCCCAATTACGATTGTATCGTTGTTAAGTAATACGACTATCTCTCCCGTAGCCTGCTGAACGGCGAAATTGTTTATGGCCGAGTAATTGAAAGGACCAGTAAATGGCAGAATTCGCACTCTCGGGTCACGGGCGAGACCTCGCAATAGAACCTTTGTCTCGGGTTCTACACTGTCATTGTCGATGATAATCAATTCGATATCGGGATAATCGGTCCGGTGGAGCACGCCTGAAGCGCATTGCGCGAGAAGACTAGCACGATCACGGGTCGGCACAATTATGGATACGCGTGGTGGCGAATCGGGCAGTTGCCAACGTATGCGGGTCCATTGCGCAATCGTCGGATGAGGCAAAACTTCCGCTTCAGCAGTCCGCCCCCCTATGGACTGCAAATGGTCGACGATCGCTCGGCGTGCGGCATTAGTACATTTGTCGAGGTACAATTCGGAAAAAGACAAGCCGCCCGTTCGCCGCCAGTGATAGAGCACAGCTGGGATGTGGTGGATGCGGTCGGGGCTGGTCGCGGCTACGACGCGCAGAGCGAGATCGTAGTCTTGGCTGCCTTCTAGGCCAGCGCGCAGCCCCCCCAGTCGTTCCACAAGGGAACGGCGATAGACCCCAAGATGGCTAACCAAATTGTGACCTAGTAAAAGATCGTAATTCCAGTCTGGCTTAAAGTAAGGGGTGTGCCTACGGCCTGCTTCGTCAATGTGATCTTCATCGGTATAGATGAGGTCTGCATTGGGATGGGCGTTTAGAGCCACGGCCACTTCATATAGTGCATGTTCGGCGAGCAGATCGTCATGGTCCATTAGCGCGACAAATGGCCCGGTTGCCAATCCGAGCACTGTGTTGGTTGCCCCAGCGATGTGACCATTCTTTTCTCGTCGCACCCACTTGATCCGCGCATCGGCGACGGCCGCTTCGGCCAGCACCTCAGCCACGTGCGGGGAAGGCGATGCGTCATCGGCAACGCACAATTCCCAATAGGGGTACAATTGAGAGCGAACCGAAGCAATAGCTTGCCGGAGGAAC
>JAFAOB010000424.1 GCA_019238055.1 Alphaproteobacteria bacterium | reverse complement strand
TGCGGCGGATCACGCAGTCGCCGTTCGGCATGGTGCTGCAATCGATCCGCGAGAACGAGGCGCGCACGCGCGCCATCGGCTACCCGGTCGAGCGCTACAAGATTGTCGCGGTCATGCTGTCCGGGCTGTTCGCTGGCCTTGCTGGGGTTCTCTATGCGTTGCAGAACGAGTTCGCCGCCCCCGATTTCGTCTTTTTTGTCGTGTCCGGCGAGACCGTGATCTACAACGTCGTTGGCGGCATCGGCACTCTGGCCGGACCAATCGTCGGCGCCGCCTTTTTTCTGTTGTTGCGCGAGGGATTGTCGCGCTTCTTCACAGAATTCTACTTGATCCCGGTCGGCGTGATTTTTGTCGCGATGGTCATCTTCATGCCGCAAGGGCTATTGGGCTTTATGCGACGCTGGCTCAACCAGTGAGCCGGCGCTGCAAAGATCGAGGCTGCGGCGCGAAACAGCCCCAACATCATTCCCCATATCGGTGCACCTCGCGGATCGTCGCGGCAATCCGTTCCGGGCTCGGGATATAAAGCTTTTCGAGCGACGGCGCGAACGGCACTGGCGTGTGCGGCGCCGTTACCCGCTTGACCGGAGCTTTCAGCGCGGCAAACGCCTTATCGACGACGAGTGCCGCGATATCGGTCGCCATACTGCAGCGCGGCGTCGCCTCGTCGACGATGACGAGCCGACCGGTGCGCTCGACACTCTCAAGGATCGTGTCTTCGTCGAGCGGCGAGGTCGTGCGCGGGTCGATCAGTTCGCACTCGATCCCGTCGGCAGCGAGCGTTTCGATGGCCTCGCTCGCATAGTGCACCATTCGCGCCAGCGCCACGACCGTGACATCGTCGCCATCGTGCACGATGTTGGCTTCGCCAAACGGGATCGTATAGGGCTCGTCCGGCACCTCGGTACGCAAATCGTACATCAGTTTGTGTTCGCAAAAGACAACCGGATCGTCGTCGCGGATGGCCTGGATCAACAGCCCCTTGGCGTCATAGGCGTTCGACGGTACCACGCATTTGAGCCCCGGAACCGACGTAAAAATGTGATAGGGGCTTTGCGAATGCTGGGCCGCGGCGCTACGGCCGGCGCCGATCATCGTGCGGATCACAAGCGGGGTCTTGACCTTGCCGCCGAACATGTAACGGAACTTCGCCGCCTGATTGAAGATCTGGTCAAAGCAGACACCGAGAAAATCGGAAAACATCAGCTCGGCTACCGGGCGCAGGCCGGTCACCGCGGCCCCGGCGGCTGCTCCCATGATTGCCGATTCGGTGATTGGCGTGTCGATGACCCGGCCCTCGCCGAATTCAGCAAACAGCCCCTTGGTGACACCGAGCACGCCGCCATAGGCGTCGCGCTGACCCTCGGTGCCGGCCCCGCCCGCGACATCCTCGCCGATCACGATGACGCGCGGGTCGCGGCGCATTTCCTGCGCCAAAGCTTCGTTCAACGCTTGGCGGATCGATTTCTGCGGCATCCCCCGGTCTCCTCATAATCTCTCAGTGTGGTTCCCTCTCCCCGTTCGCAGGGTGAGGGGCATATTCGAGTTCTGCACTCAGCATTTGGAGGACGCCCTCGATATTGCCGAGGATATCGCTGTTCCAAACCCGAATTATCTTGTATCCGAGGTCGCGCATCGTCGCATCGCGCTTGGCGTCTGCGCCACTCTTGGCATGTTGCCCGCCATCGACCTCCACCACGAGATACCGCTCGCGACACGCAAAGTCCGCGAAATAAGGCCCGACGGGCTCCTGACGCACGAATTTGAAGCCCGCGAGTTGCCGATCGCGTAGATGTCGCCACAGCGCCAATTCAGCGCGGGTGCTCCGCCGCCGCAGCGCACGGGCTCGTTCGGTCGATATCGCATCTGGCCCACGCATTCTTGCCCCTCACCCCGACCCTCTCCCCGCAAGCGGGGAGAGGGAAGTCGTCGCGAGCTCGCCCGCGATCTAATGGTGCGACGCCTCGTTCAGTGCTTCGCGATCGATTTCTGCGGCGTGGCTGTCTTTTTGTTACGCCCCGCGGCTTGAACCGCAGCAGGTAGGTTCTGCAAAATTCGATGTAACTCTTCAATCGTTAGCGCGGGGTCTGTTTGGTGCAGCATTGCGTGGCAATTCGGGCACACCGGCCGCAGATCAGTTATGGGATCAACCTGGTATCGCTTATCGATGTCTGCCAATGAGACGATATGATGCACGTGGATGTAACCTTTACCGATTACTCCATATTTCTCTTCGAAATTTATTCCACAAGCCAAACATCTATTTCCATAATGCTCAATGCATTGCCTACGTGCTTCAGGACTCCGCTCGTACCGATTCACAATAACACGCTGTTTTGCGCCTTCGAACAGTCCGCTCCCTTCGAGAATCTCATCCGCGAATATGGCCTGTACTGGTCTCGTAATAACCCAATACCGCCGCAGCCGATGGTGCCTCGATGATTCAATTTCGAATTTGGCACAGTAATTCAGGAATACGTCATCTATTTCGGCATAGGATGGGCTAGAACTGTTCCGATAGTCACGAATTATCTGATCCAAAATTCTATTAGTCACCCTGCCGTCTCGTTCACGCAAGTAATCTTGATGTGTTAAATCATTTCCTTTATATCCCGCAAACTTGCTTGGGGCAAAGAGGTAATCCTCTCCCGTTCTGAGCGCCACGAATAGCTTTCCATTTTTAATTCGCCTCCGGTGAAAGTCTCTTTCTTGTGTGGTCCCGATCCCATAGCGCGCCATCTTGCGGACATTAGCTTCGACATCTCCGATCGACTCAACAAATTCGGTCACTACAAGCCACCCAAGATCCGAAACGACGGTGCTAAGTTCTATCTTCTCTAATACAACACATAAACATCGGTTAAGAGGTCGGCCTCGG
>JAFAOB010000312.1 GCA_019238055.1 Alphaproteobacteria bacterium | reverse complement strand
CCGGTAATCTCGGCTGCCCACAACGACAATGCGTATTCCGGATAGCAACCGCCTTTCATGCCAAAGCCGCCGCCCATATTGTCGCAGACGACGCGAAACCGATGCTGCGGTAGTCGAAAAATCTGGTCGGCAAGCGCAGCGCGGGTTGCATGCACCGACTGTATCGTGCAGCGGATCGTGTAGCGGCCTTGATCGGGATCGTATTCGGCGATGCAGCCGCGCGGCTCCATCGAATTCGCAGTAACCCGATTAATGTGAATTTCATTGCTGACGATCCGCTCGGCCCGCGCAAGGGCAGCTTCGACTGCGGCCTTGTCCCCGATCTCGTGAAAAAAGGCTTCGTTTCCGGGATTGTCCTCCCATACCGGGGGCGCACCGGGGGTGAGCGCGGCCGCAGCAGTAACGACCGCTGGCAACGGCTCGTAGTCGATCTCGACAAGTTCGGCCGCATCTTTTGCCTGGTTCAGGGTATCAGCGACGATAAACGCCACCGGGTCGCCGACATAGCGGACCCGCTCGCGGGCGAGCAGCGGCTGCGGACAGACAAATGCGGATGCGCCGTTGCTGCGCCGGCGCCGGACTCCCGGTGTCAGGGTGCCGAGCCCACGCTGGCGCAAATCTTCGCCGGTCAGAACCGCAAGCACACCGGGAGCTGTCTTTGCCTTCATAACATCGATCCCACGGATTAGCGCGTGCGCGTGCGGCGAGCGCAGCACATAGCCGCGCGCATCGGTTCGCTCTCCAGCATCATCGACAAAGTGCCCTTTGCCGCGCAACAGGCGCCAGTCTTCCTCGCGCCGAACCGCCTGCCCGATTACCTGCACCGCCATCCTTCACCTTCCGACGTTCTTGGCACATACTACTAGCGCTGTTGGCGGTGCCGGCGCTATCTATGCATCTGGCAAGTCATGGCGATGCGGGCAGAGGACCGGCAACTCAGGGCTGGCGGATGCTACCGACGACTAACAGCTAGATGATGGTCAGCTTGTGCCGTGGCCGAATGCGTCGCAACGTTCTATGATTGCGAGAATAAATAAACCAATCCGCTCGACCTGCCTTATTTTCTGCCCTTTTTGATTGTAGGCTGATCAAAAATGACGCAATTTAGGAAAATTTTGGACGCAACGATGACGCCAATTCGGCATAAATGATTATATGAACCAAGGAGATGACAACGTGACTCCAGATTGCAGCCCGCATTCTGGGCTACGAGATGATCAGGCAAAGCGGCCTTACATCGTGATTGTTGAAGACGACGATGCTTTGGCGAGACTACTTTGTGAGGTATTCGCGCGCGGCGGAAACCGATGTTTTGCCATTCGCTCCAAGACAAGCGCTGAGCAATTTCTGCGCCAGGTCCGACCTGACCTGGTTATCCTCGATTACCAGCTGGTAGGGGGCGTCGGCCTTGAGGCTGCACAAATTGCTTCTGAGAAGAATGTGCCGGTAATTATCACCTCCGGTCACATCGATATATTCGATCGGGTGAAAAAGGCGGGCTATTTCTACCTAAGGAAGCCGTTTGCACCGACAGATCTGCTGAATTTGGCCTCGATGGCGCTCGGCATCGATTTGGCTTCCTCCGACCATCGGATGATCCAATTACATTGAGCGCTGCCAATATGAAGCAGCGGGCCAAGCATGTTCGCACAGCCGCCCAGTCGGCCTGATCGGGCGGCCACTCTTTTAAGCAGGACGAAATACTCGCTTGTGCATGACCCATGCTGATTGGTCCGGATGAAGCTATGATCCTTCAGAGTACGCTCGGCATGTCTCCAAGCTGTTATCGACGACCCGGCCGCACACGCACACGAGCGCTTGCTAGTCCGATTACTGGGGCATTGGGCTTCTGGATGTCATCCATCTCGCCGGCCAGTTGTTCACTGCGAGTGATCATATCAGCTAGATATTGCTTCAGTCTTGGCGTGGTCACCTCGGTTTGGAGCCGGCGGGCGCGGGCCGCAACCGCGCGGTAATGTCCGGAGGAGTGCCGTTCCGACAATGACCACTCCGGATTTTCCTCAGAATGGGGTTGATTGCGCTGAGCCCGCTCTCGCATTGCCGGACTTGATCTGCCGCGGGGCGGAAACTCACTCCCATGCTCGCCAAGCAGATTGGCCAATCGCGAGCGCGCGTCGATCAAGGCTACCATGACAGGGCAGAACGCAGCAAAGCTACCGCCCACCAGATCGCCGCCCAAAGCCCTAAGGAAGAAAACGTAATCACAATCCCTGATGCCGCCGGTGATAGGGCCGGTTCTGACAAGCGGATATTGGGTGGCGCCGAGCGCTTATAAAAGCTCGTGGTGCGGGTTGATATGGGGTCGTTAGCCATCGGCTTCTCCTACGCTGCAGACCCTTCTTAACCATGTTTCTCGTCAAGCCCTCGTCACAATCACAGTCAAAAAATCGATCAGGCCGGACAATAGGCATTTGGCAGCTCGGTAATCGCTGCATCTCGCACCGGTTATTCTTTGCTAGCGGAATAAGCTCCGCTGGCCTAGGGTAGCTCGCATCGCCGTCGACCCGCTGGTAATAGCCATGGTGAGTGCGGTGATGGCGTTGGCCGCATTGCCCGCTCACGTCCTCGATGAGGCTCGCTCGGCGGGACCGCAGACGATTTGGCCATGTCACTTCGGTCCACGGAACGCCGGATCTCAAAAGTCAAACCAGCAATGGCTCCGGGCCACCCTCACAGATGCTGCCGCTTGAGACTATTACATTTTGATGACCGAACGGCCGACGTACTAACGATTTTCTAGCGCAGTCTAACTATCGGACATGCAACGGTATTTCGATGACTCGGTAGTGTCATTTTATATCTCCAGTACAAGCGCGGTTAGGGTACAGTGTCGGCGGTTATTGTGACCTATGGCATACATTCTGATCGTTGATAGTGAAGCCGTGTTTCGTCAGCACCTGATCCACTTAATTGAGCAGGCGGGACATCGCGCCATCGCGGTTGCCACGATCGCTGAGGCGACTCGCATCTTGCAGCAGACCACGCCTGACATGCTGGCGACAGATGTGGTCGTAGCCGATGGACAAGTGCGGGATTGATCCGGCGGGTGACGAGGTTGGGCGCGCAGACGCTGTTGATGACGAGGAGTCCGGCGCGCATGGCCGAGTTTGACGGAGCCGGGCAAGCTTACTTGCAGAAGCCCTTTCTTCCCCAGCGATTTATCCAACGGTTAAAAAAATGCTCGCGAACAAAAGCACCTTTGATATTGGACATCATTTGAAGCGGTCGATTTGAGCAAGGCGCATACGTAGCCGCCACAAGGGCCGTGTCGGTTTCGCGAGATCCTACAGCACTGCCCGGAAGACATCGCCACATTTGCAAATCTCAAACCCGACGCGGTGCGACAGGTGGTCACCGAGCGTATCGGCGCCCTGGAGAGCCTGTCCGACCGGCGGCAAAAACGCACTGGCGGCGATCCCAGCGGAGGGCGCCGCATGCGCCTCAGACTACGGGCAGCTGGACTTCAAAATGTCCGCGCCCGATTTATCAGGCTGGTCTAGCGAACCGCCGAGACCGCTTTACAAAGCCGCCGATGCGTCCGGCAATTCTAGCGCTGTCGCGCTGGCAAATAGCGGCGGCCAACCCCCAAGCCGGGCAGTTCGCCCTTGTCCGGCCGGGACCGCCCGTCCACACTCCTCGGCATTTTAGGGCCGTCTCCGCCAGGAGCGATCGTATTTGAGGTGTCTTGTCGGGCCATTTCGCGCTCGCGGCGCAGTTCTGCGAGGCGGGCGGCAATCGTCGCAAAATCATCGGCAGCGCGGGGTCGGCTCACGTTTCCTCCGGAAGGTCTGCCGGTCGTCCCCAGGCGACCGGGTTATTGAAAGGCGAGCACATGCTTGCCCCGATACGCGCAATTAAGCAAGCGGAAATCACCGAGCAGACCTGGGAAGGCTTCAGCCGGTTTACCTTCAGCCGCGCAGCTCTGCGGCTAAATTTGCGGTCAACGCAAAGACTTTTTTGATCCGTGATCTTTTATCTTGCGATTGCGTTCGATAGGGGTCTTCCGCCTGTGGCGGGAGCACCGGTCCGCAAAGTGACGGCGGAGGATTACGGATCCGGATCACAACATTGCGAATTTAAGACGATCCGTTTGGGGCGCGGCTGACGGCGAGGTTGTCGTTTGCCGGCGCCGACGATTAGGCTGCCATTTACAGGCAGTGTTGTAGGAGCAAAGCATGGACAGCACCACACAACTCCTCGAGATCGATCGCCGCTATCTGCTGCATCCGCTGCACCATCCGGACGACCACAGAGAACCGCTGGTCGTGACCGAGGGCAAGGGTGCGATGCTCTATGATGCGAATGGTCGCGAATATATCGACAGCCTCTCCGGCTTATGGAATGTCAACATCGGTCACGGCAGGGGCGAACTCGCCGATGCTGCGGCCGAACAAATGCGCCGCATCGCCTTTGCCTCGGCCTATGTCGGGGCCACCAACGAGCCAGCGGTGCGACTGAGCGAAATGATCGTCCACCGCGCCTATGCGAATTCGGCGGCTGTCTATTTTACGACCGCGGGGGCCGAATCGAACGAATCCGCGTTCAAATTCGCCCGCTATTATTGGAAGATCAAGGACAAGCCGAATAAGACCAAGATCATTTCGCGCATCCACGCCTATCACGGGGTGACGATGGCGGCGATGAGTGCCACCGGCATGGCGGCCTATCATAAGATGTTCGGTCCGCTGGTGCCGGGGTTTCTCCAGGTTGCCGCGCCCTATCCCTACCGCTGGGCCGGCAATGAAGAGCCGGGGCTAGGAGCGGCCGAGGCGATCGAAAAAGCGATCCTCGCTGAGGGCCCTGACAGCGTCGCCGCGGTCATCGCTGAACCGGTCATGGGCGCCGGCGGGGTTATCGTACCGCCGCCCTCGTATTTTCCGAAGCTGCGCGAGATCTGCGATCGTCAGGACGTGTTGCTGATTGCCGACGAGGTCATCACCGGGTTTGGCCGCACCGGAAGGTGGTTTGCGCTCGGTCATTGGGGGATCGAGCCCGATCTTGTCTCCTTTGCCAAGGGCGTCACGAGCGGCTATTTGCCGTTGGGCGGGGTGGTTGCGTCAAAGCGGGTGCATGACGCCATCCAAAGCGCGCCCGCGGATCGCAAATTCATGCATGCCGCGACCTATTCGGGTCATCCGGTGTGCTGTGCGGTGGGTCTGCGCAATATCGAGATCATCGAGCAAGAGGGGCTCGTCGAGCGCGCCGCGGTGATGGGCGAGCGGCTATTGGCGGGACTCGAAACCCTTCGCGATTTGCCCGCGGTCGGCGATGTCCGGGGGCTTGGCATGATGTGCGGCATCGAACTGGTCAAGGATCGCGACACGAAGGCGCCGGCAACCGGTCTCGTTGCGCGGATAACGCGCGAGGCGCTAAACCGTGGCCTGTTGCCGCGCCTGCGCGTCGGCAGCACCGATCCGGCGATCGGCGATACGATCTGCCTCGCCCCGCCGCTGATGACGCCCGAGGCAACGATCGACCGCATCCCGGAGATCCTGCGCGAGGTGATCGTTGCTGCGATGCAATAACCGCGGTCGGCGCCACCCGGGGCCCCCGCTCCATGACCACTTTCCGGTTGCCACCGCTGCATCCATTCTTGAGCTGAAAAATACCGCTAATCGCGATCGTCGCCGCTCAGATTTGGTCCGGGCGGCACTTGCGTAATGTTTCACGTGAAACCTCGACACCTCGGGTTCGGCTTCATACATTTCACGGCCATGAGCGAGTTTTCGGGCCGTTACGACGTCGTCGTTGTGGGCGGCGGGCATGCCGGGTGCGAGGCGGCCGCAGCCGCGGCACGAATCGGCGCCCGCACCCTGTTATTGACCCACAAGCGGGCGACGATCGGTGAGATGTCGTGCAATCCCGCGATCGGCGGGCTTGGCAAAGGGCATCTTGTCCGCGAGATCGATGCGCTCGATGGTATTATGGGTCGCGCGATCGACCGCGCCGGTATCCAGTTCCGTATCCTGAACCGCAGCAAGGGGCCGGCGGTGCGCGGGCTGCGCGCTCAGGCTGATCGCAAGCTCTATCGCCGCGCCATTGCCGATCTGCTCGCCGAGACACCCAACCTCGACATTACCGAGGGCGCTGCCGAAGATCTGCTGCTCGACCAAGCCGGCCGCTCCGCCGGCGTCATATTGGAAAACGGCGATCGGATCACCGCCGGGTATGTCGTGCTGACAACCGGCACTTTCCTCAATGGCCTGATTCATATGGGTGAAGAAAAGATCCCGGCTGGTCGGGTTGGCGAAGCGCCGTCGCGGGGATTGGCGCAGACCCTTGCGCGCGCCGGTTTCGCGCTCGGGCGGCTCAAGACCGGCACCCCGCCGCGCCTCAACGGGCGGACGATCAACCTGGACGGGCTCGACCTGCAGCCGGGTGACGACCCGCCGCCGCCCTTTTCGTTTGTCACCGATCGGATCACGACACCTCAGATCGGCTGTCACATGACAACGACGACCGCGGCTACGCATGCCGTGATCCGCGCCAATCTGCATCGCTCGCCAATGTATTCCGGCGGCATTACCGGCATCGGCCCCCGCTATTGCCCCTCGATCGAGGACAAGGTGGTGCGCTTTGCCGACCGCGAGCGGCATCAGATCTTCCTGGAACCGGAGGGGCTCGACGACGACACGGTCTATCCGAACGGCATCTCGACCTCGCTGCCGCGCGAAGTTCAGGAAGCTCTGCTGCATACCATTCCCGGTCTCGAACATGCCACCATGCGGCGACCTGGCTATGCGATCGAATACGATTTCGTTGATCCGCGGGAACTGTTTCCCAGCCTCGAAACCCGCCGCATTTCTAGGCTCTATTTTGCGGGCCAGATCAATGGCACCACCGGCTATGAGGAGGCGGCGGCGCAGGGGCTTGTCGCGGGCCTCAATGCGGGCCTTGCCGCGTCGGGTGCTGAGCCATTGGTGCTCGACCGCGCCGACGCCTATATCGGCGTGCTGATCGATGATCTGGTGACGCGCGGGACCAGCGAGCCCTATCGCATGTTCACCTCGCGCGCCGAATACCGGCTGGTCTTGCGCGCCGACAACGCCGATCAACGGTTGACCCCGATCGGGCTGCGCCTCGGCTGCGTCGGATCCCGGAGAGCCGCACGCTTTACCGCCAAGATGCACGCGTTAGCCGCGGCCCGCCAGCAGCTTGCCAGCCTGCAGATGACGCCGTCGGCATTGCAGCGCCACGGCATTGTCGTCAACGAGGATGGCGTCACCCGCACGGCGGCCGAACTCCTCGCCTTTCCCGGCATCGATCTGGCGCGGCTTGCGACTATCTGGCCGGAACTCGGGGCCGTTGCGCCCGACATCGCCGAGCAGGTCGAGATCGACGCGCGCTATTCGGGCTACCTCGAACGGCAAGAGCGCGACATCGCTGCGTTCCGCCGCGACGAAGCCCTGCTGCTGGCGGCCGATCTCGATTATACGGCGGTCGGCAGCCTATCGCGCGAAATCTGTGACAAGCTCACCGCCGCCCGGCCCGCGACCTTGGGCGCTGCCGCCCGCATTTCCGGGGTGACGCCGGCAGCTCTCGTCGCCTTGCTGAAATATGTCAAGCGCTGTGACAGCGATATGCGCAACCAGCAAGTGTTGTCACGGACTGCCGGAGAGGCGGCAGATGCCCGGATCGGAGTGTCGGGGCGAGCGGATGAGGACTGTGCAGCCTGAGCTGCTGGATGCGCGCGGTTTTGCCGAGATCGTTCCGGTTTCACGTGAAACATTGGCGCGACTCGAAGCCTATGCCGCGTTGCTGACGCGCTGGTCGGCGCGCATTAACCTTATCGGCCGCGACACGCTCGCCGATCTGTGGCAGCGCCATATGCTCGACTCGGCGCAATTGCTGCCGCTCGTCCCCGATGGCGCGCAGAGCCTGATCGATCTCGGCAGCGGCGCGGGTTTTCCCGGGCTGGTGCTGGCGATCCTCGGCGTACGCGGCGTCGAACTGGTCGAAGCAGATTCGCGCAAAGCCGCTTTTCTGCGCGAGGCAGCGCGTATCAGCGAGGCTGACGTTGCGATTCGCGCGTGCCGCATCGCCGCCGTGCCGCAGCATGCGGTCGATGTTATCACCGCCCGCGCGCTCGCTCCACTCGACCGACTCCTTGATCTGGCTTGGCCGTTTATCGCTCCGGCTACGATCTGCCTATTCCCGAAAGGGGAGCGGGCAGAGCAGGAATTGACCGTCGCGCGAAAACGCTGGACAATGTCGGTATCGATGCAGGCCAGCATCGCCGATCCGCGGGGGGTCGTTCTACATTTGAGCGAGATCGTTCGTGAGCCTCATAGGGGATGAGGTTCGCCCGGAAGCGCGTGCGCCAACAAGACGAGCGCGCATCGTTGCGGTTGCGAACCAGAAAGGCGGGGTCGGCAAGACCACGACCGCGATCAATCTGGCAACGGCGTTAGCTGCCGCCGGCCGTCCAACGCTGGTCGTTGATCTTGACCCGCAAGGAAATGCCAGCACCGGGCTCGGCATCGAACGTGAGCAGCGCCGGCTGACCAGCTACGAGTTGATGCTGGGTGAAGCCGAACTTGCCGACGCGGTGTTGGCGACCGCGGTACCGGGCCTGTCGCTCGTACCCGCCTCCCCCGATCTTGCAGGTGCCGAATTCGAATTCATAAACCGCGAGCGCCGCGAATTCTTATTGAGCGGGGCGATCCGCAGCCGGGTTCGCGAGTGGGACGAGGTGCTGATCGATTGCCCGCCATCACTCAATCTGTTGACGATCAATGCATTGGTCGCCGCCGATACGGTGCTGGTGCCGCTGCAATGTGAATTTTACGCGCTCGAAGGACTGAGCCAGCTGATGCGGACGATCGAGCGGGTGCAACGTGCGCTGAACCCGCGGCTCGAACTCGAGGGCGTCGTGCTGACGATGTATGACGGCCGCAACAACCTTAGCGAGTCGGTGGCACACGATGTGCGCGACCATCTCGGCGCCAAGGTTTTCGAGACGATAATTCCGCGCAATGTCCGGGTCTCCGAAGCGCCGTCATACGGCAAGCCGGTGCTGATCTACGACCACCGCTGTGCTGGAGCGCAGGCCTATATCCAGCTCGCCGGCGAGATATTGCGCCGTACCCATGCAGGTGTACGACCGAAATGAGCGACGAGCGCGTCGCACGACGGCGCCCTCTCGGCCGCGGCTTGGCGGCGCTGTTTGGGGAGAACGAGGGGGCGGTCGAATTCGATACGGCAAGCCAGCGGCGCGTCCCGATTGAAATGATCCGGCCGAGCGCTCTGCAGCCGCGCCGCCGTTTCGATGAGACCGAACTCGACGCCCTTGCCCAGTCGATCCGCGAAAAAGGCGTGTTGGCGCCGCTATTGGTGCGACCTGTTGCCGATGACGAGGCGGCCTTTGAACTCGTTGCCGGCGAGCGGCGCTGGCGGGCGGCGCAACGCGTGGGCATCCACGAGGTTCCGGTCCTCGTCCGCGCGCTCGCAGATCACGAAGCGCTCGAAATCGCCCTTGTCGAGAATTTGCAGCGCGAGGATCTATCGCCGCTCGAAGAGGCGGAGGCGTACAGGCGGCTGCTTGGCGAATTTGGCCGCACTCAGGCGAGTCTCGCCGAAGCCGTCGGCAAGAGCCGCAGCCATGTCGCCAATACATTGCGCCTGCTGTCATTGCCGGCGCCCGTGCGGCATCGTCTCGAACAAGGCGAGCTGTCCGCAGGGCATGCACGCGCGTTGCTCGGCGCGGCCGATCCGATGGCACTGGCCGATGAGGTCGTGCGCCGTGGTCTCAATGTCCGCGCGACCGAGCGCCTGGTGCAGCAGCGCGCGCGACGGGCGGAAAAGCCGCCCCGACCGCTGCGCGACACGGATACCTTGGCCTTGGAGCGCGATCTCAGCAGCCGGCTCGGGCTCCGCGTGCGGCTCGAACCAAAAACCCGTGGCGGCGCGCTAACCATCTATTACCAGAGCCTGGATCAGCTCGACCAGGTGCTCCACTTGTTGCGCGCCCGATAAACAGACCGCCTCAGCCTGCGAGGCCGTTGAACGGGGTTGCCAGCGGGTGCGGTGCATACGCAGAGGGAGCGGCAGGATCCGTAGCACCGGCATCGCCAAGGCCGTCTGCGCACTCGAATCCCGGTAAGTCATTCGCCTCCGCCGCGGCCACCCATACGACACGCCACCCGTCGGCGGCGAGCTTGCGCGCGCGGGCAACAGAGAACGCTCTCGACCAGGTCCGATCGCCCGTAACTGAGACGGTCTCGACGAGCGCACCGGAGCTGACAAGCGCAAGGATGCCGCCATAAGCCTCTTCCTCACAGAAGATGATATCGGCACCGGCGACCACGGCCTGCGCCTTTGGCGATATGTCTCCCGGCTTGCGGAGAGCGATTAACTTCGGTCTCCAAGCAGATGCCACATCGGTCGATGGGCTCGAGGATGCAATCTCGTGTGAGGGCATATTCGATGCTTCCTTACTAGAGCGACCCCATATTCTACATCGATTTGCGTCATTAGGAGTAAATTAAGAGCGCTGTGTTTGTAGATTTATAATATTCCACATATAAATATCGTGCTTATGGCCGAATCCTGTTGTTGGTTGACGAACTGGGTTAAGATTGGGAAATGCTTGATAGAGGCCCGCTGTCCACGATGGCAGGCGCGTATGCGTTAACCGTTAGAACGCGCCGAACGCAAACGATCGGCTCAGCCTTGGCGCTATTGCTGGCAGCGTCCGCCACCGCCGCGCCGCCGCCAAACGCCGATCCGGCGTTGGCGCCATGGTTTCGCGGCTTGCTTCAGCCGGGTACCGGGATGTCGTGTTGCGCCCTCGCCGATTGCCGCCCGACCGAATATCGGATCAAATCCGACCATTATGAGGCAATGGTTGGCGGCAAGTGGGTTGCGGTTCCGCCGGACAAGATTTTACAGCGCACCGACAACCCGACCGGCCATGCAATCGTGTGCTGGACGCCGCAACGCGGCATCATGTGCTTTGTCCGCGCGACCGAGTCGTAATCGGTCAAGCGCTCAAATATCGAAGAATACCGTCTCGTTGTCGCCTTGCATAACAATGTCGAGCCGCCAGATTGCGGAGTCCGCATCCTCGGAGCGGGTGGCAATCAGGGTCTGACGGCGCATCGGATCAGCGATCGTCGACAGCACCGGATCGGTCTCGTTCAGCGGCTCGCCGGCAAAATAGACGCGGGTATAAAGCTGCTTTAGCAAGCCTCGGGCGAACAGCGCCACTGCGATATGAGGCGCCTGCAAGCTGTTGCCGCGTCCGGGCACCGGCCCCGGCCGGATCGTCGTAAAGCGAAAATTGCCGTCGGCATTGGTCGACACTCGACCGAAGCCGCGAAAATTCGGATCGAGCGGCGTATCGGTGCGGGTGTCATCGGGATGGGCGTAACGCCCTACGGCGTTAGCCTGCCACAATTCAAGGCAGGCATCGGGGACCGGCGCACCATCGCCATCGATGACCCGCCCTGCAACGACAATGCGCTCGCCTTGCGGGTTGCCGGCGGTGAGATCGGCCCAGTCCGGGCGGCCAAGCCCAATATGAAAAAACGGCCCGACGGTCTGTGACGGGGTCGCAATCAGCCTATCCGCCATGTCAGGTATTCTCCATCGGTGTCGCCTCGCGCCCGCGCAACACGATATCGAACCGATAGCCGAGGGCCCATTCCGCCTCGCTGAGGTTCGGGTCGTAAGCGGCGATTAAGCGCTGGCGCGCCTTCTCATCGGCGGTGCCGAGATAGATCGCGTCCAAGGCCAGCAGCGGGTCGCCCGGGAAATACATCTGTGTGATCAGCCGGGTGGTAAAGGCAGGGCCAAAGATCCCAAAGTGGATGTGCGCCGGGCGCCACGCATTGTAGGTGTTGCGCCACGGATAGGCGCCGGGCTTGATCGTCAGAAAGCGGTATTCGCCGCGCTCATCGGTCAGGACCTGCCCGACACCGTCAAAATTGGGATCGAGCGGAGCGTCGTGCTGATCGACCGGGTAGCAATAGCGGCCGGCGGCATTGCATTGCCATAACTCGACGAGCGTCCCCGAAACCGGCCGCGCATCCTCGTCGAGCACACGGCCGGAGACAATGATCCGCTCGCCAAGCGGCGGCCCGCCATGCCCCTGGGTCAGATCGGCGGCGTCCGCACCGGCCCAACCGCCGGCGAAAACCGGGCCGGTGACCTCGGTCAAGGTGTGCTCGAGCGGGATCGGCGAATGTTTTGGCGCGCGCTTGACGGTGCTGGCGTAATCGGGGTGCAGATAAGGCGGCTGGCTGCCCTCCCGCGGGCGCGCGAATGGCCGGATTGTGTCGCTCATCGATCAAATCCTCCCTGACGCGGCGTCGGGCCGCCGGCTTTGCAGGCTGCTCATCCGGCAGCTCTGGGTCAAGCGCTCCGACCCGTACACAATGCCGGCACCCTGCTGGGCAAACGCTCCCGAGCTTCGCCTTCTCGCGTTTTCTCGAGGGATTATTGACCGGCTGCGTGGCCAGCCGCATGGAGGTGTCCGGCGATGGCACCGAACCACTTTTTCAATGCTCAGCGGGCCTGATCAACGGCCCGGTTCTGCACCAATTGGCCCACGGCTTGCGAAAACTTGATCTGGATCACTGCGGCCGAGCCGATCAATCAGTGTTTTGTGGATGCGTCAACAAAGGACCATCGAGATGACCGAGGCTGCCCTGACGATCAGTAGCAAGAACTACTCGTCTTGGTCGTTGCGCGGCTGGTTGTTGTGCCGGATGGCGGGGCTCGATTTTGTCGAACAGGTCGTGCCGGTCGATGACCCGACAAACCGCGCCGAACTCTTGCTGTTGTCGCCGTCGATCCTGGTTCCGTGTCTGATGCATCAGGGAATCCGTGTTTGGGACACGTTGGCAATCGCCGAATATCTGAACGAGGTCAGACCCGAGGCCGGCCTGCTGCCAAAGACGCTCGCCGCGCGCACGCGCTGCCGCTCGATCTGCGGCGAGATGCATTCAGGGTTCGCCAATCTCCGCTCGGCGCTGCCGATGAATCTCAAAGCCCACCATCCCGGGTTCAAGATATGGTCGGGAGCCCGGGCCGATATCGACCGGATCATGACGATCTGGCGCGAATGCTTTGCCGAGCATCACGGGCCCTATCTGTTTGGCCGACTGACCATGGCCGATGCGATGTACGCCCCGGTGGTGACCCGTTTTCTGACCTATGGCGTAAAGCTTGACCGTGATTGTGCCGCATATTGCGACCGCATCATGACCTGGCCCGACATGATGGCTTGGCGGGCGGCCGCGCTGATCGAGCCGGACGAGCTCGAAGAGCTCGACATGGAGTTCTGACCGAGCATGCCCGGCGATGTGACCCCTCGCCGCTCCGCCTGGCTTCGCGAAGCTTGGGAAGGGATCGAACGCCGAATAGGCATTTGGCCAGGAATTAGCCATCGTTTGAGGTTGTTTCCGATTCTAACGGCCGTTGCGCGAGTGCCTCCAGGCTGCTTTGATCATGGTTTGAGCGCCAATCTTGTCGCCGCTACTCGCAGCAGGAGTTTCGATGTCGAGCACGACCCCGCTCTCCGGTCTTGTTGTGATCGAAATCGGTCACAGCATCGCAGCGCCCTATGCCGGAATGATCCTGGGCGAACTCGGCGCCGAAGTGATCAAGATCGAAAACCCGCGCACCGGGGATGCCGCGCGCGGCTGGGGACCCCCCTTTGCTGCTGGTGCAGCGACTTGTTTTCAAGCCGTCAACCGCGCCAAAAAGGGCATCACGGTCGACCTCGCCGACCCTGACCAGGTCGCGAAATTAAAGGGGTTGATCATCGATCGCGCCGATGTGCTCGTGCACAATTTGAAATTTGGTGCGCTTGATCGCTTTGGACTGTCGGCTGACGCGTTGCTCAAAGCAAAGCCTGGTCTCGTCTATTGTAATCTTGGAGCGTTCGGCGCCGTCGGACCGATGCGCGAACGCCCCGGCTACGATCCGTTAATGCAGGCCTATGGCGGGTTGATGAGCCTGATGGGCGAGGACGGACGCCCGCCGGTGCGGGTCGGCGTTTCGATCGTTGATCTTGCGACCGGCATGTGGGCCGTCATCGGCATTCTCGCGGCCTTGGCAGAGCGGCGCCAGACCGGCCGTGGCGGCGTAATCGATACTTCGCTTTACGAAAGCGCGCTCGCCTGGATGACGATCCCAATCGCGGCTTATCTCGTGGATCGCAAGATCCCGACGCGGCAAGGCTCGGGGGTCGAGATGATCGTCCCCTATCAAGCCTTTGCCGCCGCCGACGGGTATCTGATGGTGGCGGCCGGCAACGACAATCTGTTCCGGCGCCTATGCGTCGTAATTGCGCGGCCCGAGCTTGCCGAAGATCAGCGGTTCCGCAGCAACAAGGATCGGGTCGTCAACCGAGAGGCACTGATCACGATCCTTGATGACATATTCGCCTCGCAGCCGATTGCCGCGTGGCAGGAGCGGCTCGATGCGGTCGGCATTCCAAACGGACCAATCCAAACCGTCGATCAGGTGGTCAGCGATTCACAAACGGCGGCGCTCGGAATCATTCAACAACTATATCCAAACGGTGCAACCGAAGCCCCGCTCTCCTTGATCGGCTTACCGTTGTCGTTTGACAGCGTCCGTCCATCTTTTGCAAAGGCTGCGCCGACGCTCGGCGAAGACACCACCGCTCTCACCAAGCATAGATGATCAGGACGCGACGCGGCGCCATAACCGCTGCGCTTTGCGGGCTGCAACTTGTTGCCTGCGCGCCGCTGGCGCCGCCTAGCACCAGGAACCTGGAAAGCCGCTCGACGGTTGCCGTCCGCGAGGATCTCTCACAGCGCTTTGTTGCGCTGATCGGCCCAGAGGCCCAGGACGATCCGCCTTATCTCGGGACCCCCGGCACCAACTATTCCCGCCTGCGCAGCTTTATCGATCGCCAAACCGGCGAGACTGCGCACCAGCTTTATGTCGTCGCTAGTTACAATGCAGAGCGCGATTGGGATGCCGCCCATGACGACTATGGCACGGTGCTCAAATTTATCCCGATTAGCCATTTGAAGATTGCCTGCGATGGCAATGAGAACTGTGATTATGCCGAGGAATTCGCGGCGAAATTTCCCGCGAGCGAATTAAGCGATAACCGGCGCGGCTTCTCGATCACCTTTACGGATCACGCCAGCCATGCGCAAACGATTATGGTTTCGGGGGAGCAGGTGGCCAGCCAACTCGCGGCGCTGGCCAAATTTGAGAGCCGCCTGCACCCGGTACCGTCAGCTTCGGATCAATAACCGTAGGATGCCTCTGCCTCGGTCTGGACTTCCGCGCGCTCCAAAACATCACCCACAACACGACAATTCGGAATTGCCGAGGGCGTGATATCGTTTGGTTCGCCGCAGCTCGGGTCATGGCGCGGGATCATTGCGCCGACAAAGCTTTGCTGCTGCCAACTCGGCTGATGCGCTGACGTCACATGACGAGAGGCGAAAGCCTGCATGCCACCAAAGGCTAAGACAACGATAATTGCCACCACCCAAGCCGAGGCAATCACGCGCCAACCGCCCAAATAGCGTTGGAGAAACCCAGGCTCGCTCTCTTGCTCGAAAAATTCCGGCATCGCGGCACCTATTCAATCTTATTGCATTGCAAAATAGTGCAGGGGCCTTGACCTTACTAGGCCGGCTAGGGTATGGCTGATCTGCGCCGAGCATATATGCTAATGGAAGAAATGCATTAAATTCATAAATCCGCCGCTTCTCCGAGTCGGTGAATAAGCAAGGTATGCGACCGCCATTGGATTGTAGCTGGTCCAATCGCGGCGTATTTCGCCCAGGCGTATGACGGTGCGTATATATAGATCGCCGTGCCCCGATGCTTGTGGCGGAACGAGTTCCGTCCTCGAATAGCGCAAGGGGCTGCAGCACGGAGGGCGAGCATGAGATTCGGGCTATTCGGCGGAGCGCGTGCCAAGGGCGGGCCGGCCGGCGACAGTTATGCCTATCACGACTTTGTTAATTATGTTGTCGAAGCCGAAAAGCTTGGGTTTTCGAGCGTGTTTCTGGTCGAACACCACTTCACTGGTTTTGGCCAGGTATCGGCATCGATGAGCTTGTTGGCGTATCTCGCGGCGCGCACTGAACGCATCCGCCTCGGCACCGCGGTCGTCGTGTTGCCGTGGCATAATCCGATTCTGGTCGCTGAGCAGGCTGCAACGCTCGACCTGTTGGCGAATGGCCGCCTCGATTTCGGCGTCGGCAAGGGCTACCGCAGCTACGAATTTTCAGGCTTTTGCATCCCTCCGGAGGAGGCGACCGAACGCTTTGACGAAGCGATGGCGGTGATCCGAAAGGCCTGGACCTCACCCGGCCGGTTCTCGCATCACGGCAAGCGCTGGCATTTCGACAATGTTGTCGTCGAGCCAAGCCCGATCCAGCAGCCGCATCCACCGTTCTGGCTGGGGGCCGGCAGCGCCGAGTCGATCCGGCGGGCGGCGCGCGACGGGTACAATCTGCTGCTCGACCAAATCGCACCAACCGATCTGATCATCGAACGCGTCGCGACATTTCGCGCTGAATGCGAGCGCGTCGGACGCCGCTGGAACCCGATGTCGGTCGGCGTCACCCGCGGTTTGCAGATCGTCCATAATGAGGAAGAACGGCGGCGGGCGATCGCAACCCGCAGGCAGGTTCTGAAAAACATTGGCGATCTCGCCCGCGGTCCCGGGGCTGAGCGCTATGCCCACATCAAGGACGACGAAGACTCGTTCGTCCTCGACGATGCACCGTTGCTCGGCACTCCGGAAGAGATCATTGCGCGGCTCAAAAAGCTTGAAGCGGGCGGGGTCGAGAACGTCCTGTTTGCCGCTCCCGGTGCCTCGATCGCCGGTCTGCGCACCTTCGCTGAGGAGATCATGCCGGCCTTCGCCGACGCCCCGCTCTCGCTCGCTCAAGTGTAAGGACTTTAGCAAAAATAACTTGAACACTGAAGGCATTTCCAGCACTCTTTTGGCATGGGGGATCCGGGGATCATCGGGAGCAAATATCGAGCGCTGGCGGGTCGGCTGGACGAGGCGACGCTGCGGCTTTGGGCTGCGGTGG
>JAFAOB010000180.1 GCA_019238055.1 Alphaproteobacteria bacterium | reverse complement strand
GTGAAGCATGAGGTCAGAGAGCTGCTCAAAGCCCATTGCGGGTTGCGCATCAGTGAAGTGCGCGGGCTATTGTGGTCCGACGTCGACCTAGACCATATCGAAAACGGCAACCGCATTCCCATCCTTCACATCCGTCACACCGCTAGTGACTATGGGGAAATCCAGGACTATCCGAAAACCGATGCGGGCTTCCGTACCATTCCGCTGCCGCCACACATTGTTGACGCATTGCGGCGCTGGCGCGAAGCTTGCCCGCGCCGTGGCAGCGACAAGCCGCTCGATACAGGACAGGAAGAGGCCGAGCAAATTGCTCGATGGCTGGTCACCAATCCAGACGCAACCAATTGGCAGATCATGCAGCAGCTGCACGTGTCTGGCGAGGCAATTAGAGATGTGCGGCGGCGCCTTGGTATCTCGGCATCGAAATACATTCATCGTCGGCCAGAGCAGCTGATCGTAACGCCACCGGACAATAGCGACTGCCCTCTCGTTGACCCGGCGTGGGTCGCAGGCGAGATGCGCCTGCCCAAGGCGCAGAAGATTGCCCGATACTTGTGGCACAACCCACAAGTGGCGCATGTGCAGCTATCTGCCGAGCTGGGAGTCGCCCGCAGAGATCTGTGGGAGATACGCCGTCATCTCGACTTGCCAAAGCTGAAAAAGGGTGGGCGCCCGCCGTCGTTGGTCCTGGTGGTGCCCGACCCGAACATGCCGCGGCAGCTGCCACTGGGTGGTGAGGAGTACCTTGTGTTCCCGAGTTCTGAGGACACGAGCAAGCCGCCGTCGCGCACGGATTGTCTACGGTGGGCAGCCAAATTCCAAGTCGACGCTGGTCTCAAAGACACTGGGGATCAGCCAAAATACAAGGATGGCAAGAAATACGATCGTGCCAACCACGTCTGGCGGCATTATTTCGTCACACTGCTGCTGTCGCAGGGCAACCAGTGGAAACAAATCGCCAATTTATCGGGACACGCAAATGCGGCCGAGGTGATGAACACTTATGGCCATCTGGTTCGCGATATCCACACCGATTACGTGATGCTGTCCGACGCGGTCAAGGAGGCGATGAGTCCTCCGAAACTACGCGCCGTCGATGGCGATAAGCTCGTTGGCACAAAAATGGCTGATTTTGGCACAAACAATCTCTAATAGACTGATGTAGTGAAGTAAATTCCGTTAAGTCCCGAATACGACCATCACGACACCATCGCGGCATCGCTATGTTCTCATATGAAACATTGCAACGAAATCAATAAACTAGCAAAGCCGCTCGGTTGCGCGGGCAGTTTTTTGTGCCAACGGCTTCCAAAGAATTTCAATGGGTTAGATCGGCGCCACAATGGTCTTTGGCACAAACTTGGCACAAAACGGCACCCGGATTTTGATTATACGCCGTCATTCCTCCAAAGGAGCTTCCCGTGACGACCAATATTGATCAGCCAGCCGGCGACTTGATGCTCGGCGCAAAGACCATCGCCGAGTTCATCAACCAGCTCTTCGAGGGACAGCCGTTCACTGAAAAAGACGTCTGGAACTGGTGCGCGTATGGGAAACTCCCACACTCCAAGCACGGCGCCCAAATAGTTGCCAGCAAGACGATGATACGGCAGCATTTCTATGCAACGCCGGCGCTCAGGAGACGCTAGCCGCCCAAGTACGCGCGAGCGCGCTGTCCGCCAATGCCGCCGCAATCGAGACCGGCTTCCGCAAACGGCCATAAGGTAAGCGTGGCACCGTCAAGTTAGCGGATTCCGAAACAGAATTTCATAATAATCTTACGTCAGAGCCAGCGGATTGGACATTAAAACTCAGCTTGGAGGTATGGTTGTGACCTAAAATTTCAAGAGCAGAGTCCCGCCTGGCTTAAGTTGACGGTGCTATCCGGGAACCACCGGCCGCCCGGGCGCGACCCCGAGCCGCCGGTTTTTTCACAAGTTGTACCCAACATGTTATTTTCACAGGTTGTAAACATGCGCGGTTTATCCAACATGTTATTTTCACAGATTGTAAACCACGGAAATCCCATGCGCGAATGGCGTAAGGAAATCAAGGTTCATCCGGCTGCCGAGTTGTATCCAGACTTGTCGGCGGACGAGCGAGTAGAGCTTGCGAACGATATCAAGGAAAACGGCCTCCGCGTACCGATCGTCCTCTACGTCGACGAGTCGAGTACCAGTTGGCTTCTCGATGGTCGCCATCGGCTTGACGCTCTTGCGGCATGCGGCGGCGATGTCGAGGCAGCCCTAACGAATGCAGAAACCTATCACGCTCCGGACCACAAGCCTTATGAGCTAGCCCGGAGCCTTAATGCCCATCGCCGCCACCTGACGATGGAGCAGAAGCACAGGCTTGTTGGGGGGTTGCTAAAAGACCACCCCGAACTCTCAAACAGCGAAATTGCTCGCCGAGCCGGTATCGACCGGAACACAGCGGCAGCAGACCGCGCCAAGGCAGAGGCGGAAGGCACGATCCCAAAGATGGCCCGCACGGTTGGCCGCGACGGTCGTGCCCGCACCGCCACGCCGGCCAAGCGCAACTCGACCCCTCCTGTCAAACCCAAGCCTTCGACGCCGCCGGCCCGAGCGCGTGACAATGCTGTAATCGCGGTGAACGCCATGCTCGCGCGCGACGTGGGGGTAGGGCTGGGGGATCTCATCCGCTTGCTCAACGAACACACCGGCCGGCTCGAACACCTCGACTGGTGGAGGCGCGAGGAGTTTGTCGATCGCTTTACTGTGGCCCTGGGTCTGACCGTGCCAAGCAAGGCGGCACCGCCTCCCGCACAAGACTCCGCACCATCAGCGGAGCTCGAAGAGGCCCATCGACAGGTCAGGGAGCTGAACGAGACGATCGAGGCGCAAGCTCGCCGCATCGAGGAGCTTAGGACAAGGAACGCAGAGCTCGAAAAGCAGATCGGGGACATGGCTAAGCCCGCACGTACCAGGCGACGTACTCGCGACGAGAGCGCCGAGCAGACCGATGCCGAATTTGGTGGCCGGGTCAAGGCCGCCCGCGAGGCGATAAAGCCAAAGCTATCGCAGGCAGTCCTGGCCGGGCAGCTTGGTCTGGATCAGGTGACGATCTCACGGATCGAGCTAGGGAAGATCCCGCTAACACCCGAGCTGCGGGCCAAGCTTGAGGAACGCCTCGGTCTCACCTCCGAGCCGGCGGCGGAACCCGCAATAGCCGAACTCGAGGACTTGGGCTCGCCGGTCGATGTCGGATTGCCGGCGTAGCGGCGCCGGTGCCGGCGCTGAGATTGACCCGGTCGAGCTGGGTGACCGTGTTGCACGGATGGGGGACGCAAACGCGGTAACGCCAACTTCGCCTGGGTTTATGCGATCCGGACATAGTTCGGACGTCCGAATTCTAGCATCCGGTTCAAGGCGGCAGCAGCGATAGCGACTTCCGTAGCCTCGGTCTCATCAGTGCGCGATCGAAGGGCATCACCGATTACGCGTTTGTATCGACTAATTGCGGCCTCGACCTTGGCGCGAAGGTTGTAGCCACTGGATTTTTGCCAGCCCATCCGACCGCGCTCGACAATCTCCTGGATGTGTCGGTCCCGCTGTGTCGGAGCGGTTTCGGCGGCAGCGCTCGGGACTGCTGTTGAACGTGGCGGCACAATGACAGCGGCATCCGGATGACGCGCGGCGACCGTTTCGTAAACGCGGTCCTGATCGTATGCACCATCAGCCGTGAACGACGCGATGGGATCGGTGATCTGGTCGAGCAGTGCGCCCGATTGCGCGGCGTCATCGATCTCTTTCTTGGTCAGCTCAATCGCGAGGATTTCGCCGCTCTCGGCATCGAGGCCAAGATGCAGCTTACGCCAGGATCGGCGGCGCGATGTTCCGTGCTTTTCAACCAGCCATTCACCGGCTCCACTGAGCTTCAGGCCGGTGCTGTCCACGAGCAAATGCAGCGGGCCGGTTCCAGACCGGCGGAGCGGTGGCATTTCCAGCGTCTTGCTCCGGCGGCTCAATGTCGAGTGATCCGGCACGGCGAGAACGAGGCCGAGCAGATCGATGATGGAGCCCGATGAACCCCTCAGTCTGCCGCAGGGCCAGACTGAAAACCGCGCGCATCGTCAGCGCCGTGGTGATCGCCAGAGCCGAATAATGCGGCTGGCCGCCCGGTGTGGTCGGGGTTCGGCCCGCCACCCCGCGATCGCTTCCTCGGTGAACCAGACCGTCAGACGGCCCCGCCGTCGCAAGGCCGCGTCATATTCCGGC
>JAFAOB010000038.1 GCA_019238055.1 Alphaproteobacteria bacterium | reverse complement strand
GTACGCTCGACTTCCTCGCTGTGACCATGGAAGGCGACCGCGTTGAGCTCTCGAAGCTGCTTCAGCCAGTGCAACGTAAGCGTCCGGTCTGAGCCGGCCTGCGGCGTGTGGTCAGGAAGAGCGCGCTGAGGGAAACTGAGTCCTTCTGGACTGTCCAGAAGGAGTTCTTGGAGTGGATGGCGAGGTCGTTGTTGCGCGCCGCCGGCAGTGGACGCCGGAGGAGAAAGTGGCGCTGATGGCTGAAGTGGATGCTGAGGGCGGCCGGGTTTCGGTGGTTGCCCGCCGGCACGGGCTCTCCGATAGCCTGCTGTATAACTGGCGATCGGCATGGAAGGCGGCCGCGTTGGCGCAGACCGCGGCACCGACGCCGGTGGGTTTTGTCCAGCTCGGCGTCGTCGCCGATGCGTCATGCCCGAGTTCGCCGGCGCCAATGACGGCCAGTGCAGAATGCCGGCGGGGCACTGGTCTAGCCCTGGCGGAGCGGGCCGGGGTCATCGAGATTGATCTGCCGGATGGGGTCCGGGTGCGCGTCGATAGCAGCGTTAACGAGAAGGCGCTGCGACGGATATTGTTGGCAGTGCGGGGGCTGGGATGATTGGGTTGGCGCCGGGAACAAAGGTTTTTCTCGCCTGCCAACCGATCGATTTGCGCGCCGGGTTTGATGGTCTGGCGGCCAAGGTGCAGCAGATCATTGGCGCCGATCCGTTCAGTGGCCACGTGTTCATCTTTCGCAGCAAACGAGGCCATTATTTGAAAGGCCTGTATTGGGATGGCAGTGGCCTGTGTCTCTTTGCTAAGCGCCTGGAGCGCCACAAATTCGTCTGGCCGCCGATCGTCGACGGCACACTAACACTGACGCCGGCGCAATTAGCACTGTTGGTCGAGGCGATGGATTGGCGGCGAACAATAGCACCACCGGCGCCGCCACGACCTATGCTGGTTTAACGGATCAGGGATTCTTGATCTGTTCTTGTGGGCGCTGGGTGCGTTCGATAAGGACGGCGCATGTCATTGGCCTCGGCTGACCTGCCCTCCGACCCCCAAGCGCTACGGGCTTTTGCACTTGCCTGCCAGAGCGAATTGGCGTCGGCCAATGCAGAGCTGCAGGCGGCCAAGCTCGCTGTCCAACTGCGCACCCTGGAAATCGAGAAGCTGAAATTCCAGATCGCCAAGCTGCGGCGGATGCAGTTTGGCCGCTCCTCGGAGCGGCTGACCCGGCAGATCGAGCAGCTCGAACTGCGGCTCGAGGAGCTGGAAGCCGGCAATGCCGAAGAACTCAGCCAGGCTGCCGCCGAAGATCGGCCGCTGCCGACCCGTGAAGGCAAGCGACCAAAGCGCAAGCCATTGCCGGATCATCTGCCGCGTCAGGAGATCGTGCATGAACCGGCGCACGATGGGGCCGGCACCTGCCCTGACTGCGGCGGCGGCATGGCTCATCTTGGTGAAGACGTCACCGAGATCCTCGACTATATCCCCGGCCGGTTCCGGGTAATCCGCCATGTCCGGCCGAAATATGCCTGCCGGTGCTGCGATGTGATCACCCAGGCGCCGGCACCGGCCTTGCCGACACCGCGCGGGCGAGCCGCCCCCGGCATGCTGGCGCATCTGCTGGTAGCGAAATATGCCGATCATCTGCCCTTGTATCGGCAGAGCGAGATTTACGCTCGCGACGGGCTCGATCTCGACCGCTCGACCCTGAGCAACTGGGTCGGCCAGGCAGTCTGGCTGCTGCAGCCGATCGTCGATGGGATCCGCAACCATGTGTTCGCCGCCGAAAAGATCCACGCCGACGACACTCCGGTCCCGGTGCTGGAACCTGGCCTCGGTCGCACCCGGACCGGGCGATTATGGGTGTATGTCCGCGATGACCGGCCGTTTTGCGGTCCGGCACCGCCAGCGGCGGTCTACTTTTACAGCCCCGATCGCGGCGGCGCGCACCCGGCAGCCCATCTCGCGTCCTTCACCGGGTCTCTGCAGGCCGATGCCTATAGCGGGTTCGCTGCGTTGTACGAGCCGCGCAAAGCCAGTCCGGGGCGCCCCGCAATGCCGGCGATCACCGAGGTTGCCTGTTGGGCCCATTGCCGCCGAGCTATCTTTGACGTGTGGCAAACGACAAAATCGACCGTTGCCAAAGCGGCGCTCGACCAAATCGCCGAATTCTATGCCATCGAGGACAAGGCGCGCTTCGCCCCGCCCGCCGAGCGGCTGGCGCATCGCGCTGCGACCGTCCCGTTGCTCGACGCGTTCTTCACCTGGGCCCAGACGGCCGAACGCAAGCTCTCGGCCCGATCGGAGCTTGCTGAGGCCCTGCGCTACATCATCAAGCGCCGCACCGCGCTGACCCGCTTTGCGACCGACCCGCGCCTCGAAGCCGACAACAACATTGCCGAAAATGCGATCAGGTGCATCGCGTTAGGAAGACGCAACTGGCTCTTCGCCGGCAGCCAT
>JAFAOB010000023.1 GCA_019238055.1 Alphaproteobacteria bacterium | reverse complement strand
AGTTGCAAGTTTCGTTTTACGCACATTGTGGGTGTAATGTTCTATCAACAGTCGCTGCATCATATGCGTCTATGCACAGCAAATTGGTCCTGAAATGCGCGTAAAGTCTAGCGATTATCAACCATTTGAATAACTGCAACTGTAGTGGTAGCCCTTAAGCCGCTCGGCTCCCGGGTTCCAGCTTTGGATGTTGCCCGCAAGATCGAGGGTGAATAGGGCATAGTCGATGACGCTCGCAACGAGCAGGCGAAAGCGGCGTTCGCTTTCGGCGAGCGCCTGTTGCGCGTCTCGGCGGTTGGTCATATCGCGGGTAATCTTGGCAAAACCGATCAGTCGGCCATCCCGGTCGCGAATGGCATCAAGGACCGCGAGCGCCCAAAACCGCGTCCCGTCTTTGCGGACGCGCCAGCCCTCATCCTCCCATCGACCAGTTTCGGCGGCGATCTTGAAGGCATTCCAGGGCTTGTTAATAGCCCGGTCTTCGGGTGTGAAGAATTGCGAGAAATGGCACCCCAGAACCTCTGCCTCGGTGTAGCCCTTGAGCCGCTCGGCTCCGGCGTTCCAGCTTGCGATGCTCCCATCCGGGTTGAGCATGTAGATCGCATAATCGGTGACGGCGTGGACCAGCAACTCGAAGCGTTTATCGCTTATATCTCGCCGCTGCGCGTCATCAGACGTAACTTGGTTTGGCACACCCGTCTCTCTGGCCTTCGCAAGTTTGGCAAACGCTCTCTCTGCGATCGGGGTTCAAGCTATTCTCTGCCATAATGTCGCGCAAGCTGCCCGTTTGCCCCACCTTCGGGTGAGATTTAAGGGTGCGGCGGCACCTCAGGGCGCACCACGGCAATATCCCGGACTCCTTGCGCTTGGCAAGATGATGACCGTTGCCTTGGAAGGCAAAACCCGCGACAGTGAATTTCTAAAGATCGCGAGGGGAGGGCGCTGTGAATTCATGGGCGGATCAGCTGATCCGTGTCTGCTTAGCCGTTTTGTTTTTGACTTTAACAATATCGGTGAGCCAGACGGCAGCTCCGCTGTTGCCGGTGTGCACCTGGCCTTTTGAATCGAATGGCCAGGGCTTTACCAATGTTGCGACACCGGATACGAACGCAACCTACTGGGTAATGCCGGTCGATACAAGCCACTGGAAGACTGTGATCATTCATGGGACGTATCCGAAGGCGCGTTTTTTCAATTTTAGCACCAACGCCGCAAATGGGTTTCCGATCGGCAGCATCTATGATGCCGAGATTGCTCCCGATGCCAATAGCTGGAATCCGTTCGCGGCGCCGGCGGGCAGCGGAGCCGAGGAGTATACGGTCAACATCGGTGCGAGCGCTGGAAGAGGGACCAACTTTCTCCACGCCGGCGGCGGCTTCGCCTTTGTCGTATACCGCGTGTACCTGGCCAATCCCGGGTTCGACAGAACTGGGGGCGTCGGTCTTCCTGCGGTCAGTCTCGAGGATTTCAGCGGCCGCATAACCACGTTGCAGCCCTGCCCGTTCGCTGCGGCAGAAACCAGCCTGGCCAATTTGATCTTGTTGCTCGAAAGCAACGAATTTACCGACGCCGCCAAGTTCCTTGGGAATATCCTGGCCCTTGCGCATCAATCTCCGCTTGGGACATGTAAGCCTACTCAGGCGGGTCCAAGTCTCGTCGCCTTCAGTCCCACGGTCCCCGGTGGCGACTTTTTCCCGAACCCGCAGACGATCTATTTCCAGACCCCAAATCTCTGCTATCAGCAGAACCGCGTCCTTGTCTTGCGAGGACGGGCTGCGGTTTATCCCGCTACCTATACCTCCCCTCCCGGTTCTGTCTTTCAACCAGCCTTCGACGATCAGATCCAGCTGCGCTATTGGTCGATGTGCAACAACGTCGGCGTGATTCCGTATCCGGCGGTGGCGTGCCACGCTGATGCGATGACCAATCTCGATGCAGACCAATTCCACACCTATGTCGTCTCTAATGATCCGGCGCCGCCCCCGTGGCTGCCCGCGGGAACGACCTGGTTGCCATGGGGACCGACCAGTCTTCCGATAACCCTGATTTTCAGGAATATTCTTCCCGAGAACGGCTTTACGCCGGCCGGTAACTATCAACCAACCGGTGTGTTCTGCAACGAGGCAACACTGATTTCACAAGGGTGGCAGGGTTGCTTTGCCGCAGTAGGCATTATGCCGTAGCCGCCGCACCCTCGCGATGTGTTTTGCTCGAGTTGAACAGCGCGCCGGCTTTGACTTGTGCCTGGTGATCGCAGACCAAAGAGGCCGATCGGAGCAATCCGTCCTTCGCTGCATCTGTTTTGGGTAATTGGCATATGCGCGGGCTCCTCGGTATTGCCGTCATCTTGTCCCTCGCCTGGGTGATAAGCGAGGAGCGCGGTCGGGTCCCGTGGCGACTTGTGGTCGCGGGCGTGCTGCTGCAATTCCTGCTCGCGCTGTTGTTCCTGAAATTCCCGCCGGCGCGGGCGGCGTTCCTGTTGCTGAACCGCGCGGTCGCGGGATTGCAAAGCGCCACCGAGGCGGGCACCGGTTTTGTGTTCGGCTATCTCGGCGGCGGCCAATTACCATTTGCCGAGACCCGACCTGGGGCGAGCTTTATCTTTGCGTTTCGTGCATTGCCGTTGGTGCTGGTGATCAGTGCGCTCGCTACCCTGTTGTTTTACTGGGGCGTCTTGCAGCGCATCGTCGCGGCTTTCGCCTGGGTATTGCGGTATTCGGTCGGCGTTGGCGGGCCGCTCGGCCTCGGCGCCGCGGTGCATATTTTTGTCGGGCATATCGAGGCGCCGCTGCTGATCCGCCCTTATCTGATGCGGCTCGCACGCGGCGAGTTGTTCGCGCTGATGAGCTGCGGGATGGCCGGCATCGCTGGTACCGTCATGGTGCTTTACGCCTCGCTGGTCGGTGCGGTCATTCCGAACGCGCTCGGCAACATCCTGATCGCCGCGGTGATCAGCACCCCCGCGGCCCTCGCGATCGCCGCGTTGATGGTGCCGTTCCATCCCGACCCGTCGGTCGCGGCCGAACTTTCGATCGACGATCCGCCGGTCAGCGCCATGGATGCGATCGCCAAAGGCACCCGCGACGGCGTCGGCTTTCTGCTCAATATCGTCGCGATGCTGATCGTGACGATCGCGCTCGTCAGTCTCGTCGACGCGGGATTGGGGTTGTTGCCGAATCTGGCCGGCGCGGCGGTGACGTTGCCGCGCCTCTTTGCCTATGCCTTCCGCCCGATCATGTGGCTGATCGGCATTCCCGGTCCGGAGACCGCGACCGCCGCAACACTGATGGGCACCAAGACCGTGCTCAACGAATTCATCGCTTATGTCGATCTGGCGCATCTGCCGCCGGATGCGCTGAGCCCACGCTCCCGCCTGATCATGACCTATGCACTGTGCGGCTTCGCCAATTTCGGCAGCCTCGGGATCATGATTGGTGGCATGGGAGCGATGGTGCCCGAGCGCCGCGCCGAGATCGTCGCTCTCGGGCTGCGCTCGATCCTGTCCGGCACCCTTGCCACCTGTATGAGCGGCGCCGTGGTCGGGTTGCTGTAAGCCCGGCGCTCGCTCGCTTGGCTAGCCTGAATAATTCATCAGGCCGTTTGGCGGGGGTGGCGGGGGCGGAACAAGCCCTTGGTTTCTGGTATGACTTGGTTGCTGAAGCCGGATCAACCGGAGCCAACGGAGTTCGCACCCGCCATGCAGCAAGGTACGGGGATTTTG
>JAFAOB010000148.1 GCA_019238055.1 Alphaproteobacteria bacterium | reverse complement strand
GACCGCGCCCACCGTATCGGTCAGGACAAGGCGGTGTTCGTCTACAAGCTGGTGACCCAGGGGACGGTCGAGGAGCGCATGATCGCGCTGCAGGATCGCAAGCGGGCGATCGCCGCAGGCGTGTTCGATCATCGCGCCGCTACCGGGCCGCTGCTTGAAGCGGCGGATATTGAGCATTTATTCGAGCCACTCGGGTAACCGGCTACCCCGGCTGATCGGCGCACGATACATCGGGTGTCACGAATATTGATCGTGCCACCGGCACCGCGCCGGGGTAGACCCATGAGGCCTCACTGCGCATCGGGCGCGGAGAGCGGTCTGGCCTAGCCGCGAACGCCGATCCGGTTGACGTTGCGAGCCTGGCCGGCATAAACCTTTGATTGGAGACGGCGGACCGCAATCCGAATCTGCCGCCAAACGGAGGAGGAAATGCCGGGTCAGACCGCAGACGAACTTTTATCTTTATTCGATAGGGCGCCGCTCAACCGCCGCTATTGGGTCAGCTTTATGCTGCTGTCGGCGTTGTTTGTTCTCGAATTTTTCGATTTTTTGGTCGTCGGCTATCTGTTGGCGGTGCTCGGACCGCAATGGCATCTGACCTATGGCCAATCGGCGCTGATCCTTTATAGCGGCGGTATCGGCTCGATCCTCGGCGCGCTGTTTTTTGGCGGATTGGCGGATGCCTGGGGCCGCAAGTCACAGATGATCATTGGTACCTTCATCTGTGCCATTGCCGCCGGGTTGATCGGTTTGGTTCCGGCCGGTGCGTGGCAGATCTTTGCGGTCCTGCGCTTTTTTGTCGGCGTCGGTCTGACCGCCGGGGTGACGCCGTCGCTGACCATCCTGGTTGAACTGACCCCGACCCGCAATCGAACGCTGCTGACCAGCTTTTACATCGTTTTTGCCTCGGCTGGCGGGTTGCTGGCCTCGACGACATCAGCCGCATTGCTGGCGGCACTCGGCTGGCGCGGCGTTGCCATGCTCGGCGTCAGCCCAGCCATTGTCGGCATCTTGATCTGGTTTTTGGTGCCTGAATCGGTGCGCTGGCTTGTTGCCAAAGGACGCTTTGCCGAGGCGCGCGCTGTAGTGGCAAAGCATCTCGACCTGCCATTGCGCCGCGTGCCGCTGCCGACGATTGCGCCCACGAGCCCGCCGCGCGGTAAACTATCCGAGCTCTATCATCACCCCCGAATGTTCTGGGAGACGATCCTGATTTGGGGCGGGTCATCGACGGCGGGCTATGGCGTCTATCTGTGGGGCCCGACGATCGTCGCCTTGGCACTCGGCGTCTCGGTGCCGAAAGCCGCAGCCTATTTTGTGTTTGTCGCGCTGGGCGGGGTTGGCGGCAAGATCGTCGTCACGTTTCTGGCACCACTGATCGGCCGCCGCCCGCTCGGGGTCATTTGGGGCATCGGCGGCGTCGTGACGCTCGCCGCTGCCGGCTACTACCACGCGGTCGTGCTGGGCGGCCTGCCACTGATGGTGATCCTGTTGTGCGCCTCGACTTTCTTCATCGAGGGTGGGTTTTCCAATCTTGCGCCTTACACGGTCGAGAGCTACGGGGTCAATCTTGGCGCCCGCGCCTCTGGGCTGGGGCAGGCGGCAAACGGCGTTGGCAAGATCCTCGGGCCGTTAAGCCTCGCCTTGATCGCCGGCTCGAGCAATGTGGTATCGCCGCAGGCAACCGCTGACGCGGTGTTTCCAGCCTATCTGTTCCTCGCCTTCTGCATGGCGCTTGTAGCACTGTCATTCCTGGTTCTCGGCGTCGAGACCCACGGCAAAGCGATGGCATTTGCTGCCGACGAGATGCCGGCCCCTGCTCGTCAAACTGCACTCGGCACGCCGACCCGGTAAACACCGCAGCCGTGGCCAAGCAATGCCTTTGCGACTTCGTCACTGCAGCTCGGCAGTGGTTGACGGCGCACCCCTGAACCCCCTAATCCTCCCGTAACAGACGCCAAATCGAAGTCGGCGAAAGGAGGAAGAGTGCCCGGTCAGATGTCTGATGATCTTTTGTCATTATTTGACAGCGCACCGCTCAATCGCAGGTTTTGGGTAACCTTTACCCTGATGTCGGCGGTGACGCTGCTCGATTTCTTTGATTTCTTCCTGATCGCCTTTGTCATGTCGGTGATCGGGCGAGAATGGCATCTGACCTATGGACAGGGGGCGCTGATCCTTTATGGCGCCGGCATCGGCGCGATCATCGGATCGCTCGTATGGGGCTCACTCGGCGACCTGTTCGGGCGCAAGATGCAGACCGTCAGCGGGACCTTGATCTGCGGGGTTAGCGCCGGACTGATCGGGCTATTGCCGACCGGCGCCTGGGTACCCTTGGCGGTTTTGCGCTTTATCGTCGGCTTTGGGCTGGCGGCAAGCGTCACTCCGGCATTGACGATGGTTGTCGAGCTCACCCCGACGCGCTGGCGCACCGGGATGACGAGTTTCTTCATCGTCTTTGCCAGCGCCGGCACACTGCTGGCGTCCTCGATCTCAGCGGTGCTATTGCAGGCCTTCGGCTGGCGCGGCGTTGCGATGACCGGGTTTATCGCTGCTGTCGTCGGGCTGTTGATCTGGGCGTTTGTGCCGGAATCGGTGCGCTGGCTCACCGCCAAGGGCCGCTTTACCGAGGCGCGGGTTGAGGTCGCCAGGCACTTGCGGGTTCCGCTTGCGAACGTGCCGCTACCGAGCGCTCGGCCCCTGGCACCACCCCGCGCCAGGCTGAGCGAGCTCTTCTCTGTCAATCCGCGCCTGTTCTGGCAGACAATCGTGCTGTGGGGCGGCTCGGCAACCGCGGCTTACGGCTATTATCTATGGGGACCGACCATTGTCGCTCTGGCGCTGCATGTCGGGCCTGCGGCAGCCGCCAAATATTTCATCCTCGTCGCGGGCACCGGCGTTATCGGCAAGATCATCGTCTCGCTGATCGCGCCAAAAATGGGACGGCGCTCGCTGGGCATATTATTCGGTTTCGTTGCCTTTATCTTTCTCGGCCTTGCCGGATATTTCAGCGGTGTTTTGGTCGGTGGCTTCCCGTTGTTCGTGATCCTCGTTGCCGCCTCGGCCTTCTTTGTCGAGGGCGGGTTTTCCAATCTCGCTCCCTACACCGTCGAACAGTATGGAGTAAGCCTCGGCGCGCGGTCCTCCGGCCTTGGACAAGCGGCGAACGGCGTCGGCAAGATCCTTGGTCCGCTCGCCCTGGCGTTGCTCGCCGGCAGCGGCAATGTCATTGCGCCAAAAGCAACCGCCGAAGCGGTTTTGCCGGCCTTTCTGTTCATGGCCGGAATGATGCTGGCGGTAGCGCTTGCCTATGTGTTTCTCGGGGTGGAGACGCACGGACGCGCGATGGCGCTCGGCCCGGGTCAAGCCCCGCGCGAACCCGCCCGCGCGTGCTCGAGACCGAAACCCGGTGAGCTCGCGGCGGTACGACGGCCGCGATGAGCCAGCGATCGTAAAGCTATGATCCCTGGACGGCGGAGCGACGGGTCGCTGCCACCGCGCTCGGATGATCCGAGCGCAATGCTCGACAGCGCCCCGCTCAATGGCCGCTTTTGGGCGAGCTTTGCGATGCTCGGCGGCGTTTACGTACTCGATTTTTTCGACTTCTTCCTGATCGGCTTTATCCTCGCGGTGATCGCGCCAAGCTGGCATCTGAGCTATGGCCAAGCGGCGTTGATCCTATACGGCAGCGGCGTCGGGGCGATCCTCGGCTCGTTGGTGTGGGGATCGCTCGGCGACGTTTTCGGCCGCAAATTGCAGACCGTAACCGGCACCTTGATCTGCGGCGCAGCCGCCGGGCTGATCGCAATCTTGCCGACCGGCGCCTTTGTCCCGTTGGCGATCCTGCGGATCTTTGTCGGCTTTGGTCTCGCCGCCGCGATCACTCCAGCGCTGACAATCATGGTCGAATTGACGCCGACGCGCTGGCGGAGTGGGCTGACGAGCTTGTTTGTCGTCAGCGCCAGTCTTGGGCCGCTGCTCGCTTCGGCAATATCGCACGCCTTTCTCGATGCACTCGGCTGGCGCGGGGTGGCCATGTTCGGGCTGCTGCCGATCGTGATCGGCGCCCTCGTATGGGTTTTTCAGCCCGAATCGGCGCGCTGGTTGATCGCAAAAGGCCGGTTTGGCGACGCCCGCGCAGCTCTCGCAAAGCACCTCGGCATCCCGGCCGATCGTGTGCCTCTATCCATACGGAAACCGGCGATCCAGCCTCGCGCCAGTCTCGCTGAGCTTTACACCAGTCCGCGGCTGTTCTGGCAGACCATCCTGATCTGGGGCGGTGCTTCGACCGCGGGTTTCGGCTATCTGCTCTGGGGGCCGACAATCATCGCGCTGACCCTGCATATTTCGGTTTCGAAGGCCGCAGAGTACTTCGTCTACGTCTCGGCCTCGGCAATGGCCGGGCGGCTGCTGATCGCGTGGATGGCGCAAAAGCTCGGGCGCCGGATGCTCGGGATCGGCGTCAGCTTCGCGGCGGCGGCTCTCCTCGGCTTGGCGGGAAATTACAATGCCGCTCTGCTGCGCGGCGTTCCGGTTTTTGTCATCCTTGTCGCTGCGGCGGCATTCTTTGTCGAGGGCGGTTTGGGGAACATTACACCCTACACGGTCGAGCAATACGGCGTCAGACTCGGCTCGCGTGCCTCGGGGTTGGGGCATGCCGCAGCCGGCGTGGGCAAGATCTTCGGTCCGCTTGTTCTGGCGCTGATCGCCGGGACCGGGAATGTCGTGTCGCCCAAGGCGACGCAGCACGCGGTTTTTCCTGCCTTTGTGTTTCTCGCCTCGTGCATGCTTTTGGTTGCGCTGGCGTTTCTATTTCTGGCGCGCGAGACGCATGGCCGGGCAATCGCACTCGGCCTCGAAGATGATCAGCCGCAGCCAGAGCCTGCTGCCGCGGCGCGTTGATCAACCGGGCTCGGGCGCGCCCTCGCGGCAGATGCCGATGCGCCGCGCATTCTTGGCCCAATAAAACAGCGGCGCCGCGCCCTCGGCGGTCCCTTGGCGCAGTGCAATCGCGCGCGCCAGCATAAACCGGGTCACATCGCGAAAGCCGTCGAGCATCTGCTGATCGATGCGGCGCCACCCGGCGTCTTCGAGTTCGGGGCTGGCAGCCGGTTCGCCAAATGCCAAACCGCCGTCGCCGAGAAAAAACCGGGTATTGAAGCGGCGGAATGAATGCGATGGCGTGATCGCCCGGCCGACATAAACCAGCCTGTCGATTGCAGCCGTCAGACCGTGCTCGCGATAGGCGGTCTCGATCGGAATTTTGCTTGGTCCGCTCGCCGCAGGCCTCGCACTCGGTATGCCGACCAGAACACCGACCTCTTCCCAGGTCTCGCGGATTGCCGCCCGGGCTGCACGCACAAGACGCGGTGGCAGCGCCTCCGCACCGCTCTCGACGCTCCACGCGATCCGGTCGGGCGGATCGATGGCACCGCCGGGAAAGACATAGACGCCGGGCATGAATCTTGCCGACATCGACCGCCGCCCGACCAGCACTTCGATCTCGTCGCCCTCGCCGCGCAACAGGATCAGCGAGGCGGCGTCGCGCGGCCGCACGGCCTGGCTTCGCATTTGCTTTGGCGCTGCGGGCTGCCGCAAAATTGTGTCGTTCATTTCGCTACTATGCGCGAAGAGACAGCAAAGGCTCCAGCAATTGCCGTCAGGCAGGGTTGCGGTGGGCGCGTTCGATCGCGGCAATCCACACGCCCAGCGCCTGGCGCATTTCGTTGAAGTCGTAGTGCTCCGGCGGCGCATCGTCGAGCACGGCATTGCGAACCGCAACCCCTGTCGGGGAGACGGTCACCGAATAGGCGTTGCCAACCGCGGCCGGCTGTGGCGCTTCGCCGCGTTCGGTGGCGCCGATCTCGGCCAATAGGGCGCGCGCCGCCGCGACATCGCCCTGGATGTCGCTCTGCAGAAAACTCGCGAGCACCTCGCCGCGGCGGCCGCTGCCCCGCGCCGCCCGCCCTTCGAGATGACCCGCCGGGTGGCGCCGCGCGCTAATCAAACCGGAGCCTGCCGTGGTGCGGCGCACAGTTACGGGCCGCGCAACGGATAGGTGGCGGCGATCCGCCCCGATTGGTACCAGCCCTCGATCATAAAGCCGTGTCCCGAAGCGCCGATGAACTCGCCATTGCCGCGCCGCCGACCGTTATGGAAGGCCGCAAGCACCGCCTCGATCACCTCATCATCCGACATCGCATCCGGAAAGAAGGTCGAGGACGCGCGCTTGTCGATCCATTCGCCGGTTGCCGGATCACGCAATGCGACCCTGGCGCTATAGATGCCGTTTGCATCGGGCGGCTGGGTGATGCGCAACACCCTCGCTCCCGGCGGATCGATGCCGTTTGGCCGGTGATGGTAGCCGACCGCTTCGCCGTGTCGATTGATTTCGCCGGTTTCGATATGCGCGAAATTGATCGGCGGCTGAGTCGCGGTCCATTTGCCCGCCAGCGCTGCGCCGACGTCGCGCGAGAAGGCCGCACTCGGCACCCCGACGAGCAACAAGAGGCAGATCCCGATCGCATGCCTGAAACGGCTCACAAGGATGCTCCGATCCGGTTGCTTCGCTCCTAATGCTGCGCGAACATGTCTTTTGCGACGAGCGCGGCGGTCATCGCTGCCGGCCAGCCGGCGTAGAAAGCGAGATGGGTGATGACCTCGCCCAGCTCTTCCTTGCTGAGGCCATTATCGAGTGCCCGGCCCAAATGCCCGACGAGCCGCTCTTCGCGGCCGAGCGCCACGAGGGTGGCGACCGCGATCAGGCTGCGGTCACGTTTCGACAACCCGGGCGTTCCCACACATCGCCATAGACAACCTTCTCGGCAAGCTCGATCAACTTGGGCGCGATCGGCCAAACCTGCTCACGGGCCGGCGAGGGTGGCGTCACGGGCATGTCTGATCTCCGTCGCTGGAAGGATGGTGGTTTGCTCAAATTCCGGGCTAGATGAGTTCCGGCCAGACTAAGCCCGCTCGTGGGCGGAAGCACTCGTGTCGATACATCGGGAGCATGTCAATGCGCATAGCAGTCATCGGCGCCGGGGGCATCGGAGCAATCTATGGCGCATCGCTCGCCAAAGCGGGGGCCGATGTCGTGTTTGTCGCCCGCGGCGCACATCTCCGGGCAATGCAGGAAAACGGCCTGCGCATCGAAGGCGATCGCGGCGAAACCCAGATCCGACCAGCCCAGGCGACCGACGACATCGCCGGGATCGGCATCGTCGATTACGTGCTGTTTTGCGTCAAATTGTGGGATGTCGAACGTGCCGGCGAGCAGATCCGTCCGCTTCTCGGTCACGATACCGCAGTGATCCCGCTGCAAAATGGTGTCGACGCCCCCGAGCGGCTCGCCGCCATTCTCGGACCCGGCCCGGTCATGGGCGGCACCGCTTTTGTCACCGGCGCCATCGTCGCCCCCGGAATCGTCCATCAGACCGGCGCCTACCAGCGCATGACCTTTGGCGAGCTTGACCGGCGCAAGAGCGACCGTGGGGAGCGATTGCGCGATCTTTGCGAGGCGGCCGGGTTCGAGGGCGTGCTGAGCCCGGATGTGATGGTGCCGATCTGGCAGAAATTTCTGCTGCTGGTGCCGTTGGCGGGCCTCAACGCATTGACCCGATTGCCGCTCGGCAAGTGGCGCGCCGATGGCGATCTCTTGGCCTTGTTCGAAGCCGCACTGCGCGAGACCGCCGCCGTCGGCCTTGCCGAGGGGGTGCACCTCCCGCCCGACAGCGCCGACAAGACGCTGGCAACGATGTGGTCGATGCCCGACGATCACATGACCTCGATGGGCAACGATCTGTTGCGCGGCAATCGCCTCGAATTGTCATGGTTCGCCGGCAAAGTTGTCGAACTCGGCCGCCACCATGATATCCCGACGCCGGTCAACAGCTTCGTCTACACCGCTTTGAAACCCTATACGAACGGCGCGCCGATGTAGAATGCGCCTCGCCTGGTCCGGACAAGCCAAGATGAGCCTATCTCTCAGGCACGAACGAAATAGGGGTGTGAGGCCTTTTATGTTGCGACAGCCATCCGTCATCCATAGCGATCGCGATATTCTGGGCGGCACGCCTGTCTTTGTCGGGACCAGGGTGCCGTTGCGGAACCTGATCGATTATCTTGAAGGCGGCTACAGCCTCGACGAATTTATAGACGCATTTCCTTCGGTTTCACGACAACAAGCGGTGGCAGCGCTCGAAGCTGCGCACGAGGCTTTGGTCGACCGTGCGCGTGTTGATCGATGAACAATTGCCGCGACAGCTGGCCCGCGCGCTCAAAGGTCACGCGGCCCGGACAGTGCAGCAACAAAACTGGGCCGGCCTGGGCAATGGCGAGCTGCTTCGTCGCGCAGCCGCAAGCGGCTTCGACGTTTTCTTGACCGCTGACCAAAATCTGCAATTTCAGCAGAATCTCGCCAACTCTCTACTGTCGTTATCGTACTGCTTGCCCCCCAGCAATAAGCTGGAAGACCTGCTGCCGCTTGTTCCTTTAATCCTGCAAGCGCTTCCCAACATGTGTCCGAGCGAGGTTCGCCGGATAGGTGGCGCATGAATTGCGGAAGCGACCGCGATGGCACCCTATCAAGACACCCGAAACGGTGGGTTCGCTCGTGCTCTGCCCATCCTACGACGTTGAGCGCACCGCGAGAGGTTGCCATTCGGCATTGTCATCGAGCGGGATGACGGGACGCGGCAGGCGCTGCCAGTCGAAGCGGTTCAGCATTGGCGAGGTCAACCCCGGCAGGTCGACCTCGACGATCTGGTCGGGGCCGAAGAATTCGTCAAAGCCGCCGCGGAAATGGCCGCGCGACTTGACCACAACCGAGCGCGCTCGACCGATGTCGAGGCCCATCATCTCGAAGAAAATCGGGTCGGCGCATTGCACGCGGTGCGAGATGACAACCACGGTGACGCCGCCGACCTGCAGGGCGGCGCAGGGGCCGAGTTCGAGCCGCATGCCGGCATAGATACCGCGGCGCCCGACGCAATTCCCGTCGCTCAGCGCCACCACTCTCGCCGGTGCGGTCCATGGTTCCGAAAAGTTGGTGGTTTCGTCGCGATTGAAGCGCGCATCGAACTGATAATGCAGACCGTACCGCTGCGCCTCTGCGGCGAGCGGCGGGTCATAAAACACGCCGAGCAACGCGCCCCCGACCCCCGCCTCGCAGAACGCCCGCAGCAGAAAAATCGTGTTGCCGCGCCCGCCGCCGCCCGGATTGTCGGCGACGTCGGCAAAAGCCAATGCCGGCAGCGAGCGGTCGCGTCCGACCATAAGCGCCTTCTCGACCGCCTCCTCGAGCGGGGTCAGCCGCGGGTAGAAGCGGGCCCGGTTGACCCAGCCGAGTTCGGCGATTTCATACGCCAGGCGCTCGGCGGCACGCTTATCGTGGCGTGCGGTGACGACAACGGCGAGGCCGTTATCGGCGGTGTCGGAATAGGCAAACCCGCCCATGACCGACACGTTCAGGATCTCCGGGGTCATCCGCCGCTGGCCGAGATCGATCATCTCGGCATAAGGTCCGGCCGCAGTCAGCAGGGTTACGGTCGGCGGCACGATCGGCAAGCGGACAAATGCCGCCTGCGGCCGCAGGCCGGCGAGCATCTCGCGGATCGCCGCCGCGGCTTCGGCACCGCGCTCGCGCATGTCGAGATGCGGGTTGGTGCGGTAGCCGATGAAGGCATCGATCGACCGCACCATCCGCTCCGATACATTGGCATGGAGATCGAGCGTCGCCGCGATCGGCACATCCGGACCGACGATGCGCCTGACCCGCTCGAACAGCAGGCCGTCGGGGTCGTCTTCCGCGGTCGTTACCGCCGCACCATGCGAGCAGATGTAGACCGCGTCGAGCGGCAATGCCATGCGCAGCCGCCGCTCGATCACCTCTAGCAACTCGACAAAAAAGCCGTGCTCGACCGGACCGTTGGGTTCGGTCATCGCGAGAGCCGCGCCGACCGGGACCCACGGGCCCGATGCGTCCATCGCCGCAACAAATCCGGGCGTTTCGGCCAGCATCCGCGGATTTGGCGCGCGCGCTTCGGCAACGATCGCATCGCCTTCGAGATAGGTGCGTGCGGTGAAATGCGCCTTGGCCGCGACCGGGGCGAATTTGTTGCACTCGATCGAAAAGCCGAGCAGCGCCACGCGCGGTGGTGAAGGTGGAGGCATTGCCTTGCTCCTCGGGCGGCTTCTGCCCCGCTCCTGGACAAGGATACCGAAGCAGAAGCCTGCTGTGTTTACCATCTCGTCATCCCGACGGAAGTCGGGATCCAATTCGGCCATGGATACCGGCATTCGCCGGTATGACGAGACAGTAATCGCGAAAAGCGGATTTCGACGGGTCTCCGAAGATAAGTGGTATCCGTCTCCGATCCGCGGCTACTGGCGGGTGTATTTGACGACGCGGCGCACCCGCCCCCATTCGCCGGGCTGCACGACGTAGAGGTCCTTGTGCGAGTCGACCCAGACGCCGTGATTGGAGCGATGGACCGGGCCGTCGCCCCAGCGCGCCAGCCGCTCGCCGTCGAGCGTCAGGATGCTGATCATGCCGCCATTGTGCTCGTTGACGTAGACGGTATCCTCGTCGTCAACAAAGAAAAACGCCGGTCCGATCAATTCGGTCGGCCAGACCTCGAGCAATTTGCCCTGCTGATCGAAGATCTGTACCCGGTCATTCTCGCGATCGGCGACCAATAGCCGGCCGCGCCGATCGATCCATACCCCATGCGGCAGATTGAACTGGCCCGGTGCGGTGCCCGGCTCGCCCCAGGAGAACAGGTACTGACCGTCCGCGGCGAATTTATGGACACGCGCGTTGCCATAGCCGTCGCTGATAAAGAACTCGCCCGACGGGGCAAACGCGATGTCGGTCGGCAGGTTGAACGGGCCGCCGCCATGGGTGACTTTTTTCCACGCCGAAGAGCTGAAATCGTCCGCCGGCACGCCGGTATCGGAGCGCTGGCCCTTGACCCCGATC
>JAFAOB010000123.1 GCA_019238055.1 Alphaproteobacteria bacterium | reverse complement strand
ACGGATACGCTATTTTCGACAGACAAAGAACATCGGCGCCGGACCCAATCACGATAAGGTATTCCGTCTCTCCGCTGGGAGATATTTCAAGTGGGCATGTCACGACGATACCTTGGCTCCCGAATTCATAAGTGAGTGCGTCAGGGTGCTGGATGCGCATGAGGCGGTCGCGGTTTGCTGCCCCGCGACGGTGCTGATCAATGAAGATGGCTCACCCCTTTGTTATTCGCCGCAGCTTGACGGAATGGTGGATACGTATGGAAATCTGTGGCGTGTAACAGAGAACATGCCTCTGACGTCAGCCGATCCAGCCGAGCGGTTCGCCGCAGTGTTGTGCAACATGGAGTGGTGTTTCGAAATCTATGGTCTGATCAGGCGCTCAGCGCTTGCGCGGACCTCGGCAATGCCATCCTATTATGGCGGGGACAAAGTTCTGCTGGCAGAACTTAGCTTACTCGGCCGCTATCACCTGCTTGGGGCACCGTTGCTCTACCGACGGTGCCACCCGGCGCAGTCCAGTTCCCCGCAAACCAGCCGTTATCGGGCGATGTGGATTTCGGGCCGGAGGTTTCAGTTGGTTCCGCCTCAGCTGCGGCTGTTGGCGGGATATTTGCAGGCGGTGCTTTGGGCTAAGCTTACACCCGCACAACGATTGCGATGCCTCTCGGCTATCGGGCAGCGCTCTGTCACAATAGGGCTGCGAGGGCACGCGGTATCCCACAGACACTCACGAAATCACCTCGAGATACAGTCCTCGGCCACTCCGGCTCAGACAAACGAGCAGCGGACGTCGTAGCCCGAGCAAGTTTCGACCCGCCTTGGTAGTTCGCGGCCACAGCTCAGTGCTCGACCGGCCTTATCCGATAGGCGAATACTTTTAGCTGCAGTGGAATTGTGTGCTGGGCAGCCATTATGTTCTGAGAGTCCCAACTAAAGATACATAGGAAGGTGGCGACGAGGGCAGCGAAGTTGCATGGATTGTCGTGGAAGTGATGATCGATGCGCAGCGACAGATCGACCATCTCCACGGCTTTGGAAACGACTTTGGTCCGGCGGTGGAAGCGCACGAGAAAATGGCGGATGTTGCTGTTGTCCTGCTCGATGGAGAAGGTCAGGTCTTTGCCCGTGAAGAGCTGGTCTTCGGGGAGACGGTGAAAGCCGCCCCAGTCGTCGGTGCGGAAGGTCTTGCCCTTGAGGTCGACTTTATCGAGGAGCTTTTGACAGAGATGCTATGAGGCGGGCGGCGAGGGAGGGGCACCATCGCCGCGCTAAGCAAACCGACGGGGTGCTCCATGCCACAAGCCGATGATCGCAGCCGATGCCTCACCGCTCTGGATCAGAATAGCACACTGATCGCGGTGATTGAGATGAGTCCGTCGAGCTGGCTGGTTGCCGCAATCGTCCCCGGGATCGCGCGTCATCCGGCAAAGAAGCTCGAACCGGATCCGGCAGCGCTGCTTCGGCTGCTGCAGCGCTGGCGGGCCGAGGCGGAGCGGACCGGGGGCAAAATCAACCGGATCGCGCTCGCCTATGAGACCTCACAACAGCGAGAACTGCTCCTCTTCCGGCCCGGGATAGAGAATACCCCCGTCTGCTTGTGGCTTGGCGCTCGGAGTCAGGTTTGCCCGCTCGATGTGGTTGATGCCGAGAATGTGATAGACCGCAACACCCGCGACCAACAGGTAATCGGCGACAATGCGGCGATGACACCGCCACCACACCGCCTCGGCACACATGATCGCGGTACGGTGGTCGCGCGCGAGAGCTATTAATTCATCGAGCCCGCGGCGAAATATCGGGTTGGCCGCGGCGTAATCGGCATAATTACGAAATGCCTCATTCTGCCAAAACGTGTTTGGTGACCGGATGTTGTCCTTGCGACGGCCGCGCAAGCCGCCAAGCGCCGCCAAATGATAATAGTCGATCCCAGTCCTGCTCAGCGTCGTTGGCAGGATGTCTCGGTTGAACTGCGGGTTCGTGCGCGAGCGGGGCACTGTGCGGATGTCGACCAACAAATCGACCGCAACCTGGGTCAGCAGATCGAACAGCTCGCTGACCGATCGCGTCGAATGTCCGATGGTCCACACCATCAACTCTGCATCCGCCGATTTGTCTTTCATCGCCAATCCCAAGTTCCGGTATTGCGTCGTATTTACCAAAAGCGTTGCAATCCTCTCAGCTCTTGGCCTAGATGCTCGTGAGGGAGGATCGAGCATGGACCAGCGTTCGATTGAAAAACATCTGCGGCGGTGGCACCGCCGTGACCAGCCGGCCGGTGATGATCTAGCGCGCAACGGTGCAAGCCACGACGCTTCTGCCGAGCGCAAACTCAGCCCGACGACCGGCAGCGGGCTTTCGGTCGAGAGCCAGGTCAGAAAGGAGTGGGATCCCATGCGCGGCGGCGGCCTGCCAACGTTTTTCTGGGTCATCCGCGACGACGACTGATCTCTAAGAACGCAACTTTCGTGTGCCGCAGTCCCTCGCTGGATGCGGCACATTCCATGCGGGCACCTCTCGCACGGGCGCAGAGAGTGGCTGGGCTTCCTGCGTGAGAAGCAGATCGCGGCGGCGTCGCCGGGTAGACAATTTAAAGCCAACCCGACTTAAAGCCAAACCCGACCCAGTTGTCACTTAACATTCAGCCGAACCGGACTGTTAGCGATGAAGGCGATCCTACTCAGCCGACCAGGCGGCCCGTCGGCCCTCGAATATGTCGACGTGCCGACCCCGGTTCCGGGCAATGGCGAGATTTTGGTTAGGGCCGACACAATCGGCGTCAGCATGCCCGAAGTGCTGGTGCGGCGCGGCACCTACAATTGGATGCCGCCCTTGCCGACGATCCCTGGCATCGAGATGAGCGGCGCGGTCGCGGCCCATGGACCCAACGTTGCTGTGCCGGCGATCGGACAACCGGTGTTTGTCAGCGCCCGCGACCTGCCGGTGCGTGCCGGTTGCTATGCCGAATATATTGCGGTGCCGGCAAGGGCAGCCTATCCGCTGCCAAACGGCTGTTCGCTCGAGGCGGCGGCCTGCCTCTCCAATTACCAAGTCGCCTATCATCTGTTGCACACCGCCGCGCGTGGGGTGGCCGCCGAAAGTGTGCTGATCTACAACGCTGCCGGCGGGGTCGGCAGCGCCGCGGTGCAGCTCGGGGTATTGGGTGGCAAGAGCATCATCGGGGTCGCCGGCTCGGATGCCAAGACCCGCGCTGTGATCGAACTCGGCGCCGGTCAAGCGATTAATTATCGCGATGAGGATTTGGTCAGGCGCGTCATGCACAGCACCGGCGGGCGCGGGGTCGATCTGATCCTGGACCCGATTGGTGGCAAAGGTTTCGCCCGCAACTTCACAATGCTGGCGCCGCTCGGCATGGTGATCTCCTATGGTAGGCTTGACGGACCACTCGAGGTTGATCTGGTATCGGCGATGCGTGCCAATGCGTCGGCGAGCCCGGCGTTGCGCTTCTTTACGATCCACAGCTTCGACAACCGCCCGGATATCCGCGCGGCGACGATGAAGGCTCTGCTTGGCCATCTTGCCGCCGGTGAAATCCGGCCGTTGATCTATGAGCGGCTTCCGTTGGCGCAGGCTGCACGCGCCCACGAAATGCTCGAAAGCGGCCATATGATCGGCAAAATATTGCTCAAGCCTTAGCGAGCGGTATGCTGCTTCTCGCCAGCGATCTCGACCCCTCGCTAACGGGTAGGCTCGCGAGCGAGCGCCGCCAATCGTTCGGCGAGCTTTCCCAGCTCCCAGCTCCGTGCGAGCGCCGCCGCCGCGCTCCAATCCGCTATCTGGTCAGCAAGAGGCGGGAGCGGTGCGTCAGCATTCATCGTTGCGATCCGGCGATAAAGCCGCAATTCTTCAGCCTGCTCGCTGAAGCGGCCAGTAACAAGAGCGGCTTCGAGCGAGCCGTAGCGTTGCAATAACGCCGCCGCACTTTTTGGCCCGACTCCCTTGGCGCCCGGGATGCGGTCCGACGAGTCGCCGCGCAAGGCGATAAAATCGGGCACCTGCCGCGGCTCGACGCCATAGCGCCCGCGAACCTCCGCCGGCCCGATCCGCACCATTTGCCCGGCCCGGACCGGCTGCAGGATCACGGTCTTGGCAGAGGCGAGCTGGAACGCGTCGCGGTCGCCGCTCGCCACGATGGCGCTCCCGCCGCGGCGTTCCTCTTGTGCGACCGCCGCGGCGAGAAAGTCGTCGGCCTCAAACCCCGCTGCCTTGGCGGCGGTAAAGCCGCAAGCGGTCACGAATTGCGGCAGAATCTCGAGCTGATCCAGCAACTCCGCATCGAAATCGCGCCCGCTCTGGTAAAGCGGCAGCGCCTCGTGCCGATAGGTCGGCGCATCGAGTGTGTCCCAGCCGACCAATACCGCACGCGGCTGCTCGTCGAAATAGAGCCGCAGCAGAAAATTGACAAAGCCGACAATCGCCCCTGCACCCTTGCCGCCGCGCCGCCGAATGGTTTTTGGCAAGGCGTGATACGAGCGATGCGCAAACGAATCACCGTCGATGACCAAGAGCGGTCGACTCACGCCATTCGTCTCCATCAAACCGGCGCACGATCGATGCAAATGTCCTTTACCGCCGTTTTTATCAATGGCGGGCCATTTTTAACCATCCTGCCAGAGACTCAAGATGTGTCGGGTTGTGGATCGCCCAGGTCGCACGATGCGATCCGAGTATCATTACGAAACGCCTTTGGTCTATGCGGCAGCAGGTTCTTGGGCGCGGTCCGTCAGAAGCTTCGGCGCGGTGCCTGGGCCGATGGCTGCAAACAAATTGCCAGCTTGTAGGGCGACTGCTGCAGCGAAAAACTGCTATGCTGGTCTAATCGGGGGGCAATTCGTAATTGTTCGGAATGGTGGTCGGCCGATTTGGATCCTGGACCTTTTGGGTCGGGGGTCGAGTCATCCATATGGACCAGATATCGTCGGGAATTGCGTTCAAATTCTGGATATTGCTGGCGCGCTCCGGTGCGCCGATCGTGCATCCGACGGCAGTGACGGCCGTCACCGTCAATACGAGAACGCAGCAGAGGCGCATCATGATCATCAATCGCTCCGTTCACAAAAAATGCTTAAATCACTATCCATAATAGAACCAGACCTGCGATGACGACGCCAGCAGTATCTAGCATGGTGCCCGCGGGTTTCGGTCTTGGTTGTAAACGCGGGTATCGGGGAGGACGCTCCGTCCGCGCAGCCAGGTCCTGCAGCGCAGACTGGAAGCTGCTGCCTTTGCCCCGCAACAGCCGATACGGGGTAAGGGAGGGCTGGGCCGCTTGCTGGCGATGCCCGGTTGCGGCATCATCAAACAGGTGGAGACAGAACCAAAAGGAGCCGAAATGCCCGATACTGCCACGATCGATAAAACAGAAGCGACGCGGAGCACCATGGCGATCCGCATCGGAGGGCTCGATCATGTTGTCTTGCGGGTCGGCGATCTCGATCGCGCGATCTCGTTTTATCAACGGGTGCTGAGCTGCCACATCGAGCGTGAGTTGCAGCAACCCCGGCTCGTTCAGCTGCGCGCCGGCGCGGCGCTTATCGATCTTGTCCCGGCCTCAGTCTCGCCGCATCAGGCAACCGACAAGGCCGGGCGCAACATGGACCACTTTTGCGTGCGAGTCGTAGGCTTTGACGCTACAGCGTTGAAAGCGCATCTGCAGCAAAACGGCGTTGATCCGGGCGAGGTCCACGAACGCTACGGGGCCGAAGGCTATGGCCCTTCGATCTATATCACCGACCCGGACGGCAACACCGTCGAGCTAAAAGGTGAAGCAACGCGCGGGCTTTGATGCTCGCGCAATAGCTTACTGCCCACTCTGCTGGACCGGACCCGTCTGCTCGCGTTAGCAGCAAGCCGAGAAGCAATCGCCCGAAATGGGAGAACCGATGGCCGACTTTTTCCCCGGCTTTGAACAGCGCCGGATCAAGACCTCGGGCGCCGAGATCCACCTTGTCACAGGCGGCAAGGGACCGCCCCTGTTGCTGTTGCATGGCTATCCGCAGACGCATCTGATGTGGCGTAAGCTAGCGCCTCAACTCGTCTCCGAATTTACGCTGGTGATTCCCGATCTGCGTGGCTATGGCGACAGCTCGAAGCCATCTGCGGGCGCGCAGAGCGAGAATTACAGCAAGCGGGCTTTGGCGCTCGATCAGATCGAGACAATGGCCGCACTTGGCTTTCATCGGTTCGCGGTCGCCGGCCACGACCGCGGCGCGCGAGTGGCCCATCGTTTGGCACGAGACCATGGCGAGCAGATCGAGCGGTTGGCCTTGCTCGATATTGTGCCCACCCTCTACCGCTTTGAAACCATCGATCAAAAGTCCGCGACTTCGAGCTGGCATTGGTTCTTTTTGATCCAGCCGGGCGGTTTGCCCGAGCGGCTGATTGGCTCCGAGGCCGAGTTTTTTCTGCGCCACCAATTGAGGCCTTTGCTGCACGAGCCAGCAAAGCTCGAGCCTGAAGCATTCTCCGACTATTTACGCTGCTTTAAAAACCCGGAGACAATCCGTGCCACTTGCGCCGAATACCGCGCCGGCGCCTCGATCGATCTCGATCACGACCGGGCCGATCGCGGACGGCGACTGACAATGCCGATGTTGCTGTTGTGGGGGAACCGCAGCTCGCAGGGCAGCGGCTACGATGTGCTCGCGGTGTGGCGCGACCATGCCGAAAACGTGCACGGTCGTGCGATCGACAGTGGCCATTTCCTTCCCGAAGAAGCGCCCGACGAAACCTATGAGGCGCTGCGCGACTTTTTTACAGCTGGGCCGGCCTAACCCCTCACCCCTGGCGCCGCCCGCTTACCGAACCCGGGTCTCGTTAGAGCACCTGTTGTGGGACGGTCACGGCTCGACCCTGGTTGTCGCTTGCCAATCCAACGCGCCCTTCGCAGTAGCCACAAAATAGCCGCAGCAACTCAGCAGCACGATCCAGAAGGTTGTTGGCCAATCGGTGACATAAGCCAGAGCCAGCCCACTCCAAGTTTCCGCCAGGGCCAGGAAAATCGCGAGAATGAGCGCCCAGCCGAGGCGCGAGGCCAGACGCTGAGCCGCCGCCGCCGGCCCAACCATCAACGCAAATACCAGTAGGACGCCGACCACCTGCGCTGCTTCTGCCACGGCAACCGCAACGATCGCGAGAAATGAGACCGAGATGAAGCGCAGCGAAACCCCTTTTGCCTCGGCCAATTCGGGCTCCAGCGTTGCGAACAACAGCGGCCGCGAGATCATCGCAAGAGCCAACAATGTCGCAACGCTTAGGCCCAAAAGGCTCCACAACGTGTCAATGCTAACGCCGAGCAGATTTCCGAACAGGATCGTCGTCGCCTCGCTGGCGCTTGTCGAATAGAGAAAAAGAAACAGCACGCCGAGCCCGAGCGCCAGCGACAACACGATCCCGACCGCCACATCGCGGTCGCGCAGCCGATTGCCGAGCAACCCCATCACCACCGCGGCCGCAAGGGTAAATGCCAGCAGGCCCCAGAGCGCACTCACGCCGATCAGCACTGACCCGGTCGCGCCGGCAAAGCCGACATGCGACAAAGCGTGCCCGGCAAAGGTCAGGTTGCGCAATATCAGGAAAAAACCGACAGCACCCGCTACCAGCGCGACGATGCCTCCGGCCGCAAAGGCCGTGCGCATAAAATCGTATTCAAACATCGTGGCGATGAGCTTCGGCTTCGACCGGACCGTGCCCGGCAAAGACCGCGATGCGGTCCTTTATTCGATAGACCGCGATCGGCATGTCATAAAGCCGCGAAAGAACCTCGTCGGTGACGACTTCGTCGACGGTCCCGATCACGGCTTGGTGGTTTGCCAGATAGAGGACGCGGTCCATGACCCCAAGCAACGGATTGAGGTCATGGGCTGTGAACAACACCGTGATTTCTTCCGTCTGCTGGATGCGTCTGACCAGGGCAACAATCGCTTGCTGGAAATGCGGGTCGAGGCTGATCAGCGGCTCATCGAGCAACAGGATCCTTGGCCGGCCGAGGAGAGCTTGCGCCAGCAATAGCCGTTGCACTTCGCCGCCCGAAAGCTGCGACAGCCGCCGATCGGCGAGCGCCTGCGCCTCTACCCTGTCAATTGCCTGCATCACCTGCTGCTGTCCGCGACGTCCTATCAGTGGCAGGCCCCAGCGTTCGCCCTGCCAGGCGCTGGCAACAAAGTCCCATCCTCGGATCGGCAGATCGGCAAGCCCAGCGCGCTGCTGCGGTAAATACCCGATCATGCGATTGCCGCGGCGCAGCGGGCGACCAAACACCCGAACTGCGCCAGAGAGCGGCGGCGGCAGCCCGAGGAGGGCGCGCAGCAGTGTCGTCTTCCCGGAGCCGTTCGGCCCAAAGATTCCAACGAACTCGCCTGGACAGATTGACGCGCTGACTGCGTCCAGGACAATCCGTCCGCCGCGCGCCAGCGTCGCGCGGTCCAGCTCGATGGCACAACCCGCTAACCAGCGAGTGCTCGGTCGATGGCATCGAGCTGCGAGCGCATCCACTGCTGATAGTCCTTTCCCGCCGGTTCGGTCTCGGTAACGCCGACAACGGGAACTCCAGATTGCTGCGCTATTTCACGCATTCGCCGGGTCAGAGCATCACTCGTCTGTCGGTTGCAGATCAGCACCTTGACAGCTCGAGAACGAAGATCCGTCTCGAATTTGGCGATGTCTGCGGCGCTGGGCTCGGTGTCGTTCATCACAGCCAGCTGAAAGCGACGATTGCGCATCTCAAGACCCAATGCGTCCGCCATGTAGCCGAAGACCGGTTCGGTAGCTGTGACGGGGGTTCCGGCGTATTTGCGGCGCATTTTTGAAATCTGATCGGCGAGCGGTTTCAACGATTGCTCGAATATTGCCAGATGATACCGATGAGCGACTGCGTGATCAGGGTCCCTTCTAGCGAGCAGCTCACTCAATCTTTTGGCGAGGGCGGTCGCCGCCTCGGGGTCGTACCAGATATGCGGGTTGTCCCCAGCCTTCTTGTGCAAGAGTTCGGCAACGACGATGGTTTGGCGCGTCGGCGAGGACGATGCGGCCAACAGCTTGGGGACCCAGGGGTCGTAATCCAGCCCGTTGTAGATAACGAGAGCCGCGTTTGCGAGCTGCCGCGCCGCGGACGATCCTGCTTCGAATTCGTGCGGGTCCTGATCAGGATTACTCAGGATGCTGGTAATGGCGACGTTCGTCCCGCCGATCTGTTGCGCGATGTCGCCGTAGAAATTTTCGGCCGCAACGACATCCAGCGTTGCGGCCTCGGCACCATGCATCGCGCCCATCATGAAGGCCAGAGCCGCAAGCATCAAGAAACGCAAGTTACTCAATTTTATCGTCGCGGTGTCCCATTCCATCCGCTGTGCAGCCGCTTTTTGTCGCCCGCCGGAGCTGTCGGCGCCCCGTTCGGTGTCTAAACGGTATGATATAACATTTCTTACAGTATCTGACCGTTGGCGCAAAGTGAATCTTCGATGCTCATGGCCGGTACACCCAACCTCGGGCGACCTCACCGCGAGCCAAGAGCCCTCGCGTCCGTGGCGCGATGGTCGACGACCGAGGGTGGCGATCCTATTTTCTGCAGTGCACCAGAGCGGGCCGTTTTTACGCGTCGGTCACATGCTTGCCGTAATTTTGACTAAGCTTGACCGAACAGCCTGCCAATATAGTGGTGATGCGCTGAGGGACGCTTTGCCGCGGCCGATGTTCCGGCTTCTCTACTATCTTTACTCCCGCCGGCTTGCCCGAGACATACGCGGTGGACCGCGGCCTCGCCATATCGGCATCATACTCGATGGCAACCGCCGCCACGGCCGTTCGCTCGGCATCCTCGAGCCGCGCGCAGTCTATGATCTCGGCGCCGACAAGCTCGACGACGTGCTCGAATGGTGTGTTGAATTCGCGATCCCGACAGTAACCTTATGGGTTTTCTCGACGGAAAATTTTCGCCGACCGGCGGCCGAAGTTTCGGGGATCCTAGCCTCGGTCGAGGCCAAGCTGGTCGCCCTGGCGGAAGATCCGGCAATCCACCGCAGCCGCGTGCGCGTTCGAGCGATCGGCTGCCTCGCTATGCTCCCCGCCCAGGTGCTCGACGCAATCAAAGCCGCCGAGCGCGCCACCGCCTCTTATGACGGAATCGAGTTGAACATTGCGGTCGCCTATGGTGGCCGGCAAGAAATCACGGATGCCGTACGTGCGCTGTTGTCCCGCCTTGCGGTCGAGCAAGTGAGCTTGGCCGAGGCCGTTGATGAGGTGACGCCGGAAGCGATCGCGCGCCATCTCTACACTGCGGGTCTGCCGGACCCCGATCTGATCATCCGCACGTCCGGCGAGATCCGCCTCTCCGGGTTTCTGTTATGGCAAAGCGTGCACAGCGAATTTTATTTCACCGACGTGCTGTGGCCGGCGTTTCGCAAGATCGATTTTCTGCGCGCGATCCGCGCTTATCAGCATCGCCAGCGGCGCTACGGTTGCTGAGCCCACCGCGCCTCAGAACGAGTCATCCTTTACAGTTTCAACAGGCGGCGGGCATTGCCGTTGAGCAGTTTCTCCTTGTCCTCCCTACAGATCGGGAGGGTTTCGGTCCATTGCGTCGCCGGTGGGTTGTCGACAAACGGGTAGTCGACGGAGAACATGATCCGGTCGATCCCTAATTCCATGATGCAGCACAACAGTGCCGGGTCAGAAAAGAAGCCGCTGGTCGTCACGTAGAAATGTTCGCAGAACACGTCGCGGAAGCTCTTGCCGCCGCGGCGATCACGTTCAAACCCCATATTGATCCGCCACAGATAGAATGGCAGCCCTTCTCCCAGATGACCGATGATGATCTTGAGGTTGGGATAGGCGTCAAACACGCCGCTCAGGACGAGGCGCACACCCTGCGTCGCGGTCTCGACGGTAAAGCCCCAGGCGGCGCGCAACAGCGACGGGTATTGGTCGACATAACCCTTGTAGTACGCCTCGACCACCGCGGGGTGCGGTATCGCCGGATGCATATAGAGCGGGACATCCAGCGCCGCGGCGCGCTCGAAGATCGGCCAAAACCGTTTTTCGTCGAGAAACGCTCCGTTGGTCAAGCCGTTGACCAGCGCGCCTTTGAAGCCGAGCCTGATGACGGCGCGTTCGAGCTCGGCGGCGGCGGCTCTGGGGTCGGGTGTCGGTATCGCGGCAAATGCGGCAAACCGGTCGGGATGGGCGCGTACGGTTTCGTGGAGCCGGTCATTGGCGCCGCAGGCGAGCCGCACCGCGCTCTCCGCATCCATCTTTTGCAGTCCCGGATTGGCGTGTGAGAGCACTTGCAGATCGATGCCGGCAGCGTCCATCTCGGCGATGCGTCCCTGCCCGACATCGTCGAGGCGTTCAGCGACCCGCGGCGCTTGCTGCGCGTCAATTCCGGTGTAATGCCGCTTCACCTCGGCATCGACGTAATGCTCCTCCAACGCGATGATGTACGGCTTCGCCGCCATTGACATTCCTCCCCAACACGTGGAATCGGTCACCGCCTTGTAGCAGCCCTGCCCAAATCTGTCACCCGACGAGCAACCCACCCGATGCGTGAGCCAACCGACACACCCTGACGCAACGTGTCGGCGAGGCTGCGCTCAAAGCCGTGGCGGACTACTTGCCGGCCTTATTTCAGTGAGAAATAAGCGATGCGATCACCGCGGAACGTGCCGACAAACATGTCGCTGCCGATTTGGAGGCCAACGGTGGCGTCGCCAAATTCGGGATTGCCATTCTCACTTATCACCGGTCTCAAGGTCATCGCGCGCGTGTCCCATCGATCGATGCGCCAAGCCTGGGTGCAGCGCGGGGCTTTGCTCTGAAAGCACGCGAACACCTCGGCCACCGGGACGTTCTGTCCGGCGACGATCAACTGTCCGTCGGGCGCCCAACGCAGATTGTCGACCAGAAAGCCCGCCGGCAGAGTGTCGCGCTTGGCTGCGGCGCCGCCAGCCCGTGGCAGGCGAACGACCGACTTGTTGCCCCAGGCAGCGACGTAGATCCACTTCCCGTCCCGCGACACCTCGATGCCGTTATTACCCGACATCTGGCTGCCGGGAATGAGTGTAAAGCCCTTATGCGGATGCCACTCGTAGACTGCACCCGTATTGGCGCCGGTGGCGAGTTTTTCCGAGACCTTCGGGTCGGCGGGATCAAACATGTCGGTGACGACCATGCCGCCGTCCGGCAGCGGTGCTACCGAGTTGGGCCAAGTGTGAGCCGGCATCAACGCGCAACCGATCCAGACGACGGTCGGCTCGGCGCCCTTGGCGTCGAGGGCGAAGAGTTCGATCGATTCGCGGCCGCCGTGATTGACGACATAGAGCGTATCGGCTCCGTTGGAGCCAGGACGCAGATTGAGGCCGTGTGCCGAGAACTTGGCGAGATCGGGCGGACCGGGGCAATCACCGTAAGTCTCTCGGTCCCATCGCACCTGCGGATTGCCATTGGGGAACAGCACCTGCCACGATTTGTCAACGCTGTCGATCAGATGTAGGCTACCCCGAATCCCGGCCGCGCCGCCGTCCATGCCGCTGGCAACGATCCATGTGGTTCCCGATACCTGCACAAGGTCTTCAGAATTTAGGGGTCCGCAGACAAAGCCGAGATTTCCGACCGGATCGCAAGGCTCCGCGGCGACCGCTGGCCGGACATTGCCGCTCACAAGCGTCGCGATGAAAGCCAGGCCAGCGGCAAGAAACGCCTTCATCCGGTTGCCTCCTTCAAAAACTTGTCTGCACTTTTTACCTTTACTCAGCAGGCGTCTAGCGTAAAGACAATCGTTATTTTCTATATAAGGTCATTTCATGATGTTGGCGCATTGACGGTGGCCGACCCGGAGCCTAGGGTCGCCGGCGAGAGCCCGATAGATTGCGGTATGAGCGGCGCCGAATCGGCCTGATCTGCGGCTTGCACTTGCGGTCTTCCGACGGGCCCGATACCTGGAGCGACGGAAGCTTTGCGCCGAAGCTTTGTTCTTTATCTCGCTCCCGTCATCATCGCCAATCAAGGATGAGGAGGAACGCATGCCCGAAACCTCGCGGATGGATCGAAATCTGGCATTGGAAGCCGTTCGGGTGACCGAGGCGGCGGCCCTGTCCGCCTCGCGGCTGATGGGCCGCGGCGACGAAAAAGCTGCTGACCAAGCGGCCGTCGACGCGATGCGCGAGGCTCTCAACGGCCTGTCGATCGAAGGAACCGTCGTGATTGGAGAAGGCGAGCGCGACGAGGCGCCGATGCTCTATATCGGCGAAAAGGTCGGCACTGGAAACGGGCCGCCGCTCGATATCGCCCTTGACCCGCTCGAAGGCACAACGATTACCGCAAAAGGCGGCGCCAATGCGCTCGCGGTCATCGCGATGGCCGATGCCGGGGGATTTCTGAATGCGCCCGATGTCTACATGGATAAGATCGCAGTGGGGGGCGGATTGCCCGATGATCTCGTCGATCTGAACGAGGAACCCGCAACAAATCTGAGAAACTTGGCGCGGGCGAAAAAGGCCGAGA
>JAFAOB010000142.1 GCA_019238055.1 Alphaproteobacteria bacterium | reverse complement strand
ATGCTCAAGCCCCATTTCGGATTTCAGCGTGTCGAGGACGGTCTCGATGAGGAAGCGCTTGCGCAGCATGATCTTGTCGGCCAGCGGCATCAGGTAATTGCGCATGTTGCGGCGGATGCTGGTGATCAGGTGCAAGCCCCGCTGCCAATGAGGCGGTCCTGAATGACTCGCGACCGCCAACAATTTGCGACACGCCCTATCCCCGCAACTGTCCGCCGGTGGCTTTTTCGACCTGTGCTATGAGGCGCTTTGAAAACCCCTCGATTTCGGAATCGGTCAGGGTGCGGTCTTGCGGCTGCAGGCGAACCGTGATCGCAAGCGACTTCTTACCCGGAGGCAGACCCGCGCCCTGATAAATGTCGAACAGTCGGATCTCGCTGACGAGCTTGCGGTCGACCCCGCGGGCAGCGCGCAACAGCGCCTCGGCTGGAAGCGCTTCATCGACAATAAAGGCGAAGTCGCGCTCGATCGGCTGGAACACCGACAATTGCAGCGGCGGTTTGGCGCGCCCGGCGCGCGGCTCGGGCACGGCGTCGAGAAAGACCTCGAAGCCGACGATCGGCGGCCGGGCGTCGAGCGCTTCGATCACCGCCGGATGCAATTCGCCAAACACCCCCAACACCGTCGGCCCGAGCCGCAACACGCCGGCGCGGCCCGGGTGAAACCAAGCTGGCGGCTCGGCATTCGTTTGTACGTTGTCGGCTGGCGCGCCCATTGCGGCGAGGGCGGCCAGCGCATCCTCCTTGGCCTGATAGAGATCGACCGGACCCGATGGGCTCCGCCAATGCTTGGGGCCTTTCTGGCCGGCGCGCACCCCGCTAGCGGCGAGCAGCTGACCCTCGGGGGTGTCGTCGCGATAGAGCGGCCCCAATTCGAACAATGCCGTATCGGGATAACCGCGATCGGCATTGCGCCTGACGGCGGCGACAAGGCCCGGCAGCAATGACGGACGCATCGCGTCGAGATCAGCGCTGATCGGGTTGACGAGACGGAGCTCCGGCTTGGCGCCGCCAAACAGCTCGGCTTCGCGCGTCGAGATAAAGGAGAATGTGACCGCCTCGGTCAGACCGCGCCCGGCGAGCGTGCGTCGCACCAGTTCGGAGCGGCGGCGGCCAGGTGCAAGTGCCGGGCGCGGCAAGGCCGCTTCACGGGACAATGGCACCGCCGGGATCTGGTCGTAGCCCTTGACCCGCAGCACCTCCTCGACGAGATCGGCCTCACCCTCGATGTCGCCGCGCCATGACGGTGGTTCGACCGACAGATCGCCCGCGGTCAGCGGCTCGACCGTGCAGCCGAGGTCGTGCAAGATCGCGGCACTTTCCTCCGGAGATACATGCTGCCCGCCGAGGCTCGCCGGGCGCTCGGCGCGCAACACGTAACAGCGCCGCCAATCCGGTGCGGCGCCGGCGGTTACGACCTCGGACGCTTCGCCGCCGCACAATTCGAGCATCAGCCGTGTGGCGATTTCGAGCCCGTCGCGGACAAAGGCCGGGTCGAGCCCGCGTTCAAAGCGATAGCGCGCGTCGCTGGCGATATTCAGCCGACGCCCGGTCGCGGCGGTGCGGATCGGATCAAACAACGCCGCCTCGATATACACCTCGGTCGTGACTGCGGTGCAGCCGGTTGCCTCGCCGCCGATCACGCCGCCCAGGCTCTGCACCCCGGTCCGGTCGGCGATGACTGTCACGTCCGGATCGAGGGCGTATTCCTGGCCATTGAGCGCATGAAGCGTCTCGCCCTCGCGCGCCAGGCGCACGACCAGGCTGCCGTCAAGCCGGCCGGCGTCAAAGACGTGCAATGGGCGGCTCAGATCGAAGGTCAGAAAATTGGTGATGTCCACCAAGGCCGAAATCGGCCGCAGCCCGATCGCCTCCAAACGGCGGCGCAGCCATTCCGGGCTTGGACCATTGTGCACCCCGCGCAAATGGCGGCCAAGAAACAGCGGGCAAGCCTTCAGGTCCTCGATCTCGATCCCGATCGGCGAGCCGAATACGCCGGGCACCGGCGTCGTGCCGAGCGGCTTCAGGCAGCCAAGGCCGGACGCGGCGAGATCGCGGGCAATGCCGCGCACACCGAGGCAATCGGCGCGGTTCGGTGTGACCTTGATATCGATCACAGCATCGCCGAGACCGAGCAGATCGGCGTATTTGACGCCAACCGGCGCATCCTCGGCGATTTCGATAATGCCGGCATGATCGTCACCAAGGCCGAGTTCGTAGGTCGAGCACAACATCCCGCGCGACGCCACGCCGCGAATGGTACTCTCTTTCAGCAACGCGCCGGTGCGCGGGATGACCGTGCCGGCCGGGGCAAAGACCCCCTTCATCCCGGTGTGGGCATTGGGCGCGCCGCAGACGACCTGGACATGCCCGTTGCCGGTATCGACGACGCAGACCTTCAGGCGGTCGGCATTCGGATGCCGCTCGGCCGAGACGACATAGGCGATGATAAAGGGCTCCAGCACCGCCGCACGGTTTTCGACCGATTCGACGTCGTGGCCAAGCATAATCAGCCGCTCGACGATGGCAGCGAGCGGGGCATCGGTTTCGAGATGGGCGCGCAGCCAATCGAGTGTCGTCTTCATGCCGCACCCGCGCCGTTCAGCGGTCCCTGCACCAACGAAGGAACATCGAGCGGCAGAAATCCGTAATGACGCAACCAGCGGAAATCGGAATCGTAAAAGGTGCGCAGGTCAGGAATGCCGTATTTCAGCATCGCCACCCGCTCGATCCCCATGCCAAATGCGAAGCCCTGATACTGTGCCGGGTCGATGCCGCAATTGTGCAGTACTTTGGGATGCACCATGCCGCTGCCGAGGATTTCGAGCCAGTCGCCACCCGCCCCGATTTCGAGGCGACCGCCGGCGCGCGAACAGCCGATATCGACCTCGGCCGAAGGCTCGGTGAACGGAAAATAGCTCGGCCGGAACCGCACCGGCAGATCATCGATGCCAAAAAAGGCGCGGCAGAACTCGATCAAGCAACCCTTCAAATGCCCCATATGCGTCGAGCGGTCGACAACCAGGCCCTCGACCTGGTGGAACATCGGCGAATGGGTGGCATCATGATCGGCGCGGAAAGTGCGCCCCGGAACAATGATCCGGATCGGCGGTTGTTGCGCCAGCATCGTGCGGATCTGCACCGGCGAAGTATGGGTCCGCAAGACGAGGCGGCTGCCGTCATCGGCGGCACCGAGTGTCGCCTCACGATTGCTCTGCCTCCCCCGTCGCGGCGGCAAATAGAAGGTGTCGTGCTCCTGGCGCGCCGGGTGCTCGGGCGGGATATTCAGCGCGGTAAAATTATAGAAATCTTCTTCGATATGAGGCCCCTCGGCGACAACAAAGCCCATCTCGCCAAAGATCGCGACGATCTCGTCGATGGTTTGGCTGATCGGATGGATGCGCCCCTCGCTCGTGAACTGCACCGGCAAGGTCACGTCGGCGCGCTCGGCGGCGAGCCGTTGTTCGAGTGCCGCGCGTCCGAGACGCGCTGCCGCCTCGCCGAGCGCGGCGGTGATCCGGTCCTTGGCGTCGTTCAATTCAGCGCCGGCGCGGCGGCGGGCGTCCGGGTCGAGCGCCCCCAGGTCGCGCATCATCAAGGTTAGCTGGCCGCGCCGGCCGAGATAGCGGACGCGAACCTCTTCGAGAGCCTCCGGCGAGGAGGCCGCTGCGATGTCGACTCTCGCTGCTTCGATCAGGCGGCTTGGGTCGGCAAGCCCTGTCACGTCATTCATATCGCTGGTCCTGGGAATTCAAATCAAAAAGGGGCCGAACAATGCGCGGCCCCTTTTTGCCTGCAACACCAGTCTGTTCGGGGCCTAGTTAGCGGACCCCCCGGTAAATCGCGCCCCATTGTCATACCGGCAATAGGTCGTATCCGTGGCCGACGTTGACCCCGATCTCTGTCGCCATGATAGAGGAGATGGTCCCAATGACCCTCGTGCTGTCTGGGACATCTAAGCGGCCTCGGCCGTCGTCGGCTCTGACCCCAGCGCCGAGCGCGCCGTCGAGACGATCGCGGCAAACGCTTCGGGCTCGCGGATCGCGATATCCGATAATACCTTGCGGTCGAGTTCGAGCCCCGCGCGCTTGATCCCGTGCATCAATTGCGAATAGGTGATCCCGTGCTCGCGCGCGCCGGCGTTGATGCGCTGGATCCACAGCGCGCGAAACTCGCGCTTGCGGTTGCGGCGGTCGCGATAGGCGTAGCGCAGCGCCTTCTCGACCTTTTCGATCGCGACGCGATAGGCCGTCGAGCCGCGACCGCGATAGCCCTTGGCGAGATCGAGGACCTTTTTGTGGCGGGCGTGAGTCGTCACCCCGCGCTTGACGCGTGCCATCGCTCAACCCCGCAGATACGGCATGTAAGTGAGCACGAGCTTGCTGTCGCCCTTTTCAAGGGTGGTCGTGCCGCGGCGCTTGCGCTTGCCCTGCTTGTCCTTGTTGATCAAGAGGTGGCGCTTGTAGGCGTAATTGTGCTTGATCTTGCCGGTGCCGGTGCGGCCGAACCGCTTCTTGGCACCACTCTTGGTCTTCAGCTTGGGCATTCCGTCAATTCCGGTGGGGCCGCGGCTAAACGCAACCACGCTTAGCCCGCTTGCGAGCCGCGGGTTATAGCGACGCCCGTTGTTCGAGGCAAGCGCACGCTCGTGCCGTCGGCGGCGTCGAGCCGATTATTTTGGCGACATCACCATTGTCATCTGCCGACCTTCCATACGCGGCATTTGTTCGACTTTGGCGACCTCCTGCAGATTGTCGCGCACCCGCACCAGCACGTCCATGCCCAATTCCTGGTGCGCCAGTTCCCGCCCGCGGAATCGCATCGTCACCTTCACCTTGTCGCCTTCTTCAAGGAATTTCACCATGCTGCGCAATTTGACGTCATAGTCATGATCGTCGATGCTGGGGCGCAGCTTGATTTCCTTGACTTCGATAATCTTTTGCTTTTTGCGCGCCTCGTTCTTTTTCTTCTGTTCTTCGTATTTGTATTTGCCGAAGTCGAGGACTTTGCAAACCGGGGGATCGGCATTGGGGGCGATCTCGACGAGATCGAGGCCGGCATTGGCTGCCATGGCAAGCGCTTCACTGCGCGAGACGACCCCCACCATGTTGCCCCGATCGTCGATCAGCCTGATACGCGGAACGCCGATTTCTTCGTTGATCCGGGGCCCCTCCCGAGTAGGGGTCAAATTCATCGTTGATCTAGGTATCTAAGCTCTCCTCTTTACTAGCCAAACACAGGACCGTCCTTCCCGGTCCTAAGTTGTCGACGGCATCGCCGCTTCCTGCGACAATCTAGCAACGGCATCGGCAAGCGCAAGAGCTTCCTGATCATTACCGCCGAGCCGGCGCAGTGCGACCGAGCGGCCGGCGGCTTCGCGGCGGCCAACGACCAACATGATCGGTATCTTTGCGAGGCTGTGCTCCCGCACCTTATAAGCGATTTTCTCGTTGCTGGTGTCGAGCAGCGCCCGTAATCCCGCGGCTTTGCACGCGCTGGCGACCTCCGCGGCATACGCGGCCGCATCCGACGTGATCGAAGCCACGACGATTTGCACAGGCGCCAGCCACAGCGGGAAGCGGCCGGCATAATGCTCGATCAGAATGCCGATAAAGCGCTCGATCGATCCCAATATCGCGCGATGCAGCATGTAGGGTGCATGGCGCTGACCATCCTCGCCGACATAGCTTGCCCCAAGCCGCTCGGGCATCTGGAAGTCCAGCTGCAATGTGCCGCATTGCCAATCGCGGCCAAGCGCGTCGCGCAAAACGAATTCGAGCTTGGGTCCGTAAAAGGCGCCCTCACCCGGGTTGAGGGTATAGGGCAGTCCAGCAGCCTTGACCGCGTCCTCCAGATCCTGCTCGGCAAGATCCCAATAAACCTCGCCCCCCATGCGTTGCGGTGGGCGGGTCGCGAGCTTGACCACGACCTCTTCGAAGCCGAAATCGCGGTAGACGGACATCAGCAAATTACAGAACTCGATTGCTTCCTCTTTGACTTGGCTGTTGCCCTCGGCGTGCAGATCGGGCCGTTCGCAGAAGATGTGCGCATCGTCCTGGGTAAAGCCGCGCACCCGCATGATGCCGTGCAAGGCACCCGACGGCTCGTTGCGATGGCAGCTCCCGAACTCGGCCAGGCGCAACGGCAATTCCCGGTAGCTGCGCAGCCGGTTGCGGAAGATCAGCACGTGGCCCGGACAGTTCATCGGCTTGACCGCCAATACACGTTCATCGCGGCTTTCGGCGATGAACATGTTTTCGCGGAAATTCTCCCAGTGACCGGTCGCTTCCCACAGGCTGCGGTCGAGCAGCAGCGGCCCCTTGACCTCGTGGTAGCCCACCCGCTCCAGCCGGCTCCTGATATAGTTCTCGATGATGCGGAACAGCGTCCAGCCTTTCGGATGCCAAAAGACGCTGCCCACCGCCTCTTCGCCCAGATGAAAGAGGTCGAGGTCTCGCCCGAGCCGGCGGTGGTCGCGGCGTTCGGCCTCTTCCAGCCGGAACAGATATTGGTCGAGCTCTTTCTGGCTCGCCCAGGCGGTGCCATAGACGCGCTGCAATTGGGCATTTTTCGCATCGCCGCGCCAATAAGCGCCGGCCACATTCATCAGCTTGAAGGCTTGCCCCAGATATCCGGTCGACGGCAGATGCGGGCCGACGCATAGATCAACAAAATTCCCCTGTCGGTATAGGCTGATTTCTTCGTTCTCGGGGATCTCGCCGATGTATTCGGCCTTGTAGCGCTCGCCGATGCCGGCAAAAAACGCGATTGCGGCGTCGCGGCCCCAAACTTCGCGGGTGATTGGCTCGTCGCGACGCACGATCTCGCGCATGCGCGCTTCGATCCTTTCGAGATCCTCGGGGGTAAACGGCTCGGCGCGGGCAAAATCGTAGTAAAAGCCGGTCTCGGTCGCGGGGCCAAAGGTAACCTCCGCCTCCGGATAGAGTTCCTTGACCGCTTCGGCCATCACGTGTGCAGCGTCGTGGCGCAGGATTTCGAGCCCCTCCGGCATGTCGCGGGTGATGATCGCGACGGCCGCGTCATGGTCGATCACCGTGGCGAGATCCCGCGGCTGCCCGTCGACGCACACGGCAATCGCGGCCTTGGCCAGCCCCGGCCCGATCGCACCGGCAATATCGGCGCCGGTGACGGGCCCTGCAAATTCACGAATTGCGCCATCGGGCAGGGTCACGACGAGCGGGGCGCCGCCGCCGCCAAATGCGGACGGTGTTGCGGAATTCGACATATCCTGGAGGTTCTCGATCATGGTCGCCCTCTGCTCCGTCGATGGCACCGTTTGGACGGGGGCGAAAGGTCATCAAAAAACCCCGTCCGTCGCACGGCGGGGTCTTTCGGGTTCGAGCTTTGCTTCTGGATCAGCGCGCACAGCCTCCCGACACCCTGCCTTGCAGGGTGGTCATAGTCATCGCAACGTTAACCCGGCCGCTACTACCCATAGAGGTAATATTGCTAAATCAGCGTGCCCCGTCAAGGTGTCAGCCCCAGCCGGTGAGATGAAGCAGCGCTCCGAACTGGTGAAACGTTGGAAGAAACGTTAGCCGAGCACAGCTCAATCGGCGGCGCGGACATCTTCGAGGATCGAAAATGCCGTCCTCGGCCATCTTGCTCCCTACACCCGTAGCACTTCCGGTTGTGCCGGGAATTTGATGGCGTCCGGAAACAGCAGCTCCTCGTATACGGCGATGGTTTTCGCGCACATCTGCTGACGGGGGAAGTGCGCGGCGACATGGGTGATCGCCTGTTGGGCGAGCCGAGATCGCTCGGATGGAGAGAGCGACAGAGCGGCCATGATACCCTGGGCGAGGGCCGCCGCGTCGCGCGCCGGCACCAGCCAGCCGGTCACCCCCGAGATGATTGTCTCACGCGCGCCGCCGTGATCGGTGGCGACCACCGGTCGACCCATCGCCTGCGCCTCGACGATGATTCGGCCAAAACCTTCAGGCTCGGCCGAAGCCGAGACGACGACATCGGCCAGCATATAGGCCGCCGGCATGTCGCCGCAGTCCTCGATGATGCGAAAGACTTGGCCCACTCCCTGGCGCTCGATCGCGGCGTCGAGCTCGCGGCGGAAGCTGCGCCGTTGCGTGGCGCCAACCATCACACAGCAGATATCGCGGCGGCCGAGCATAGCGATCGCGGCGACAAAATCGAGCCCGCCTTTCCAGCGGGTCAAACGGCCCGGCAGCATCACGATCGGTACCCCATCAGGCAACCGCCATTGCCGGGCGAGGTTGGCGATGCGCGCGGCGCTGACCTGCAATGGATCGAAGATAGCGAGATCGACGCCGCGTGCGATTATGCGCAGTCGGTCGGCGCCGACCCCATAGATTTGAGCCGCGTGATCGGCGACGAAATCCGAAATCGCGATCACTCGCTCGCCGCGGGCCATGATCGAATTGTAGTAGTGCTTGAGCGGCGAGCCGAGGCCGTAGGCGTTGTGAAAGGTCGTCACAAATCGGCAGTCGGTTGCGCGCGCTGCCGCCCATGCGCTCCATGCCGGGGCGCGGCTGCGCGCATGGACAATGTCGATGCCGAAATCCCGGATGATGCGCGCCAGCGCCGCCACATTGCGCCGCATGATCAACGGATTTTTCGATGCGACGGGCAGGGTCAAATGGGTACCGCCGCTGCGGGTGATCAGCTCCGCGAGTGGGCCGCCCGCTGAGACGACATAGGCCTGCCATCCCGCCGCGGTCAGCGCCTCGGCGACTTCCACCGTGCCGCGTTCGGCGCCGCCCGAAACCAGGCGCGGAATGACTTGCAGGACCGCGGGCGGGCGACCTCGTAACGGCGCGGGCATGTGCTATCCTCACCGGCATCACTTACTCCGGCAAGTCTGCGATGCACCCGCCAGAAATGCTGCCGCGTCATGACGGCGCCCTGATCGCCTACCATCGCGTCTCCGGCACCGCACCTGGAATCGTCTTTCTGCCGGGCTTGCGCTCGGACATGGCCGGCAACAAGGCGCGCTATCTCGACGAATATTGCCGGCGCCGCGGTCGGGCCTATGTGCGGTTCGACTATTTCGGTCACGGCGCTTCGAGCGGGGATTTCGCCGACGGCACGGTCGGCCGTTGGGTTGCCGACGCGATTGCCGTCATCGACGAATTGACCGAGGGTCCGCAGATCCTGGTCGGGTCGAGCATGGGCGGCTGGATCATGCTGCTGGCCGCACTTGCCCGGCCCGAGCGCATTCATGCGCTCGTCGGCATCGCTGCAGCTCCTGATGCGACCGAAGACCTGTTATGGCCGCGGCTCGATGCGGCGCAGCGCAATGAGTTGCTGACATCCGGCTTGGTGACTTTGCCGTCGGAATACGATCCGGCCGGCTACACTTATCACCGCAGTCTGATCGAGGACGGCAAACGCCATCTTCTAATGCGCGCGCCGATCGCGCTCGACTGCCCGGTGCGGCTGCTGCACGGGATGGCTGACACATCCGTGCCTTGGCAGACGAGCGTGCGCCTCGCCGAGCAGCTGACTGGTCGCGATGTGGCCGTCACCCTTGTCAAGGACGGCGATCACCGCCTGTCCGGCGCTGCCGACCTCGCTCGCCTTGCCGACACCCTCGACGCGCTTCTCCGCGCGTAATTATCGGCGTACGGCACGAGCGGTGGCGCAATCAATGCTGCGGCGACCCTTGCGGCGACAGTCTAGACTGCATCGCAGAGGGCCTGAGCCGGTCGCGCCAACTCAAGGAGAGCTAATGATCAAAACGATCCTCGTCCCGGCTACCGCAAGCGATGCCGATAACGCGGTGTTCGCATCGGCGCTTGCAGTGGCGCGGCCGTTTTCGGCCCATATCACTTTCTTGCATGTTCGTGTCGATGCCGCTGCAATGGCGGTGACGATGGCGTCTGAAGGCGGCGGCTCGACAATGATCGGGGGGCTGATCGACCGGCTCGATGCCGAAGCGGAAATGCGGGAACAGCGAGCGCGGGCGCTCTTCGACAGCTTCTGCGCCCGTGAACGGCTGGAGCTTGTCGCGACCCCGCCTGGTCCCGCCGGACCCTCGGCCCATTGGACGCGACAGGTTGGCGCCGAGCCCTTGTGGATCGGCGAACACGGCCGCGCCGCCGATCTGATGGTGATCGGACGCTCGGTCGACGGCGATGGCGTACCACCGGAAACCATCGAGACCGCTCTGCTCGAAAGCGGACGTCCGCTGCTGGTACCACCGGCGAGCGGGATGACGGTGCTGCCCGAAACGATTGTCATCGCCTGGAAAGCGACCCGCGAGGCGGCGCACGCGGTCACTGCCGCACTACCGTTTCTGTCGATAGCCAAACGCGCTCGCATTCTGACCGTTGCCGAGGAAGGCGATCTATCGAGTGAGGAGGGCCGCGAGCTGATGGCCAATCTGCGATGGCGCGGCATCGAGGTCTCGGCTGAGCGACTCGATCCCGATCAGCACAGTCCCGCGGATACGCTGATCAATGCCGCTGCGGAGAGCAACGCCCTGTTGGTGATGGGCGGTTATGGTCATTCTCGGCTGCGCGAATGGGTTTTCGGCGGGTTCACAAACCACGTGCTGCAGACCGCAGCGCCTGTTCCGGTCCTGATGGCGCACTGACCGGCGGCGCCCTGCCACGGGTCTGCAGGCGTCTCGCGCATGTGACGCGACATTCACGACAGGGATTTGTGCAAAATTGTCGGCAAAGGGGCCCCGGTTGCGACGCCCGTTTCGCGGAAACCGCCGGGTCGGGGACCTGACTGGCGGTTCCGACGTTGACCCCAGGTCACGGCCCGCGGCGAGGCGGATCGCGACATCGTGCTTGATGGACGGAGGATTAAAGTGGCCGAACACAGCAGAACCGATGCAGCCGCCTCGACCTTGTCGGCGGAGGAGGCCAAGTTGCTCGATGCGTGGTGGCGGGCAGCGAATTATCTCTCGGTCGGTCAGATTTATCTGCTCGACAACCCGCTCCTCGACCAGCCGCTCGGACACGAGCACATCAAGCCGCGCCTGCTCGGCCACTGGGGCACCACACCGGGGCTCAATTTCATCTATGCGCATTTGAACCGCGTTATCAAAGCCCGCGATCTGGATATGATCTATATCTGCGGGCCGGGGCATGGCGGGCCCGGCATGGTCGCCAATACCTGGCTCGAAGGGACCTATAGCGAGCTTTATCCCAATATCGCGCAAAACAAAGACGGCATGCGGCGTCTGTTTCGCCAATTCAGCTTTCCAGGGGGAATTCCGAGCCATGCGGCACCCGAGACGCCGGGCTCGATCAACGAAGGCGGCGAACTCGGCTATTCGCTCGCCCACGCCTATGGCGCCGCGTTCGACAATCCTGATCTGATCGTCGCCTGTGTCATCGGCGATGGCGAGGCCGAAACCGGGCCGCTCGCCGCCTCCTGGCACGGCAACAAATTTCTCAACCCCGCGACGGACGGCGCGGTCCTGCCGATCCTGCATCTGAACGGCTACAAGATCGCCAACCCGACAATCCTCGCCCGCATCCCGCACCAAGCGCTCGAAGCGCTGCTCGTCGGCTATGGCTATAATCCGCATTTCGTCGAGGGCGACGACCCCCACCGCATGCATCAGCAGATGGCGAGTACGCTCGATCGCGCATTGGACGAGATCGCCGCGCTGCAACGCGGGGCCCGCGCCGGCGAGAAGATTGTCTGCCCGCAATGGCCGATGATCGTCCTGCGCAGCCCAAAGGGCTGGACCGGGCCGAAAACTGTCGACGGATTGAAGACCGAAGGTTACTGGCGCGCACATCAGGTGCCGATCCCCGACATGTCCAAGCGCGAGCACGTCGAATTGCTCGAAGGCTGGATGAAGAGCTATCGGCCGCAGGAATTGTTCGACGACGGCGGCAAGCTGAGGCCGGAGATTGCCGCACTGGCCCCCACCGGCGACCGGCGCATGAGCGCCAATCCGCACGCCAATGGCGGTCTGTTGCGGCGCGAGCTGGTGTTGCCGGATTTCGCCGATTACGCAGTCCCAGTTGTCCAGCCGGGCCAGACCGACGGCGAAGCGACCCGGATCATGGGATTATTTCTGCGCGACATCATCAAAGAGAACCCGAATTTCCGAATTTTTGGCCCGGACGAAACCGTCTCCAATCGCCTTGCCGCGGTCTTTGATGCCACCGACCGGCAATGGGTGGCGGAGACCCTGCCCGAGGACGATCACTTGGCCCCGCGCGGCAAAGTCATGGAGATTCTGAGCGAGCATAATTGCGAGGGCTGGCTCGAAGGGTATCTGTTGACCGGCCGGCACGGTCTGTTCAACTGCTACGAAGCCTTTATCCATATTGTCGACTCGATGTTCAACCAGCACGCCAAGTGGCTGGAAAGCTCGCGCAAAATCTCATGGCGGCGGCCAATCGCGTCGCTGAATTATCTACTGACCTCGCATGTCTGGCGCCAGGACCATAACGGCTTCAGCCATCAGGACCCCGGCTTTATCGATTACGTCTGCAATAAAAAGGCAGACATCGTCAGGGTGTATTTGCCGCCCGACGCCAACTGCCTGCTATGGGTGACGGATCATTGCCTGCGCAGCTGGGATCGCATCAATGTGATCGTGGCCGGCAAGCAGCCGGCCCCGCAATGGCTCGACATCGATGCCGCGGTCAAGCATTGCGATGCCGGTATCGGGATCTGGGAATGGGCCAGCAACGACCGCGGCGGCGAGCCCGACGTCGTAATGGCCTGCGCCGGCGACGTGCCGACTATGGAAACCTTGGCCGCCGTCGATCTGTTATATCACCATGTGCCGGATTTGAAGATCCGCGTCGTCAATGTCGTCGACTTGATGACCTTGCAGCCGCATGAAGAGCATCCGCACGGGCTTACCGATCATGATTTCGATGCACTCTTCACGACGGACAAGCCGGTGATCTTTGCGCATCACGGCTATCCCTGGCTCATTCACCGGCTGACTTATCGCCGCACCAATCATCACAACATCCATGTCCGCGGCTACAAGGAGGAGGGCACCACGACCACCCCCTTCGACATGGTCGTGCGCAACGACCTCGACCGGTTTCATCTGGCGAGCGACGTGATCGATCGGCTGCCAAAACTCGGCTACATGGCCGCCTACGCCAAGCAGGCACTGCGCGACAAGCTGATCGAGCACAAGCAATACATCACCCGCCATGGCGACGACATGCCCGAGGTCAAGAACTGGCGCTGGCCCGGTGCATCGGCCGCGGACTGATCGCCATCGCCGGCAGCGAAAGGCTGAACCATGCTGACCATTCCACTCGCAAAGCTCGCCTATATCGTCGAGAAGGCGCGCGAATACGATGCCGAGGTGCCGGTCGATCCCGACGCCGCAACGGGATCGGACCCAGCCGATGATGGCGAGCGCCAAGTTCTGCTCGACACGCCGGATAATCCGACAGCCCAGGAATTGCGCGATGCGATCGATGGGCTGAATATCGACGAACGCGAGGAACTGCTGTCGCTGCTATGGCTCGGGCGCGGTGACTATGATGCCCAGAGCTGGTCTGAAGCCTTGCGGCAGGCGCGTGAAATCCGTTCGTCGACCGAGACCGAATATTTCCTCGGCACGCCGCTTCTGGGCGATTATCTCGAAGAGGGTGCCGAAGCGCTCGGCCTGTCGCTCGAGGATTTCGAGCGCGGGTAGCCAGGCCATGCCGTACCTATCCACCGCGGATTTACCGCTGGCGGTGCGCCATCTGCCGCCGCACGCGCAGGAGATCTTTTTGGCCGCGTTCAACAATGCCTGGGCGAGCTATGCCGAGCGCGGGCCGCAGGCGCAGGAGGAGATCGCCTTCCGCGTCGCCTGGGCTGCGGTCAAAAAGCAATATTGCAAGCGCGGCGACCACTGGATTCCAAAGCAGAACTGGGGCTAACGAAGCCCTTTTGTGCATGGATTGGCAGGAGACAAATCCGGCGTCCTCTGCGGTTGTAAGCGCGGCCGATCTCGAACGCGAATTGGCGCTCTTGTGGGCCGCAGCTCGCAACAGCGCCGGCGGCGTTTTCGGACCCGGTTCAATGGTCTGGCACATCGACCGCGAAGTCGCGATCTTTCTTGCCGCCGGCCGCGCGCTTTTATTGCAGCTGGCACATCCGTGGGTCGCTGCGGCAGTGGTCCGGCATTCGCGCAGCCTTGCCGACCCGATCGGCCGCTTTCAGCGCACCTTTGCCGTGGTGTTTACGATGGTGTTTGGCACGACCGAAGAGGCCATCGCCGCCGCCCGTCGTCTGTACCGCCGCCATTCCGCGATCACGGGCGTCCTCGGCGAGGGGGTCGGCTGCTTTGCCGCCGATTCCATCTACCGGGCCAACGATGTCGCCGCGTTGCGCTGGGTTTTTGCCACGCTCGCCGACAGTGCTCTGGTTGCGTTCGAACTCGTCAACCCGCCATTATCGCCACGGGAGCGCGAGCGCTACTACACCGAATATCGCCGATTTGCCGGGTTTTTCGGCATCCAGCAAAACGCATTGCCGCAAAGCTGGCCGGCCTTTGCTAGTTACTTCGAACAGATGATCGCCTCGGATGTCATCGCGGTCAGCAGTGCCGCGCGAGCGATCGCTGATGCTCTGTTTGCCGGCGCCGGGAATTGCTGGCGCATCCCCGGTTGGTACCGCGCCCTCACCGCGGAGCTGTTGCCCGAACCGCTGCGCGCCGATTTCGGGCTCGTCTGCGGTGCTGCGGAGCATACCGCAGCAGAGCGAGCGGTTGCCGTGCTGCGGCATCTTTATCCTTATCTGCCGGCTCGGTTGCGCTATGTCGCGCCATACCACGAAGCCTGTGCACGGCTTTCCGGGCGCAGGCCGGATGCGGTCACGCAGGTTCTGAACCGCTTTTGGATTGGCCGCAATTCACTCGCAGGCTGATCGCAACAAGGCATCCCAATTCTCGGCGCCTGCCGTGGCCCTGCTTGCCGGAAGCGGTGTGACGGCAAACGCGGCCGCCACGCTGCATCCTCCGCCCTTTGAACCGCCCCCGTTCTCGTTGAGACAAGACCGTTTTACCGGCCTGATGTTTTAGAGGGCTCAGGAGCGCGACACGCCGATTTCAGCCCGGAAGGTTCCAACCGAGCCAGTCGCAGACCGCGCGGCCCATGACGAGTTCGAGATCGCGGCCCTTCAGAAACGGCATCTCTTCGGTGAACATCGTCACGCACTGTTTCCACGAGCACGGCATGCGGGTGATGTCGGTGCCCCAGAAGGTGCGCTGCGGCCCAAAGGTCTCAACGATCAGCTGCGTGTATTTGTGGATGTTGCGATAGGGGTAGGGCTGCGACGAGTTGCCGGGCGCGCCGGTCGCCTTGACCGCGATATTCGGGTATTTGGCGAGCGCCAGCAAAGCCGGTTGATTGCCGTGGGCGGCATCGTCCTTGCCGTCGCGCACCCGGGCATAATGATCGATGATCAATTTGAGCCCGGGGTGGCGCTCGGCGATCTGGCCGACCTGCGGCAGATAGTTCGAGGCCATCAGCGCGATCGGGATTCCGGCCTTCTCCGCGGCCGGCCACAGCCAGTCCATCGTGCCATCGGTCATCCAATTGGCTTGATGCGGCTGGGTGAAGGCATAGCGCAGTCCCAGCATGCCCGGGCGCTGCTTCCAGGTATCGATCAGCGAACGGCTTTCCGGCTTGTCGAGCGGAAAATTCCCGAGAATCCCAAAGCGGTTCGGATATTTGGCGGCGGCCTCCTCGGAGATCTTCCCCGAATTCGGGTCCCAGCCCGGCGGATGCAACAGGCAGGCATTGACCCCGGCCTCGTCCATGTCGCGGATGCATTCTTCGGCGGTATAGGAATTGACCTGGCGGTGCGAGGGATTGGTTGGCGGTCCGGCCGACCAGATATGCACCTGTGCGTCGACAATCAGCATCGCAATTTCCCTCCTTTATCATTTCATTCTGTGTGCCCCTCACCCTAACCCTCTCCCCGCTTGCGGGGAGAGGGAACCTGAAATTCTTCCTCTCCCCGCTTGCGGGGAGAGGGTCGGGGTGAGGGGCAAGCGCAACCCTCAGCGCGCCATCCCCTCGGCGCCGGCGGGGACGTCGTAGAAGGCCAAAGTCATCGACACCATCGCGTAATAGCCCATTAAGCAGATCACGTCGGTGACGCCCACATGACCCAGCGCCTCGACCGCGCGGTCATAGAGGCCTTTTGGCACCCAGCGCGCGTTTGCGAGGCAGATCGCCATCTCATAGACGATCTGTTCGCGGGTGTCGGAGAACGAGGTCGGCAGACCTTCCAGAATCGCATCGATCTTGTCGGCGGGCAGCCCCGCGGTTTTGCCGGCGCGCTCATGCGCGTTGGTCGGGTAGGCGGAGTGGAATTTGCCGCAGATCACATTGACCGCGATCTCGCGCTCGCGCTCAGACAGCGAATAGCCGGTGCGGAAATGGGCGCCCAAGG
>JAFAOB010000064.1 GCA_019238055.1 Alphaproteobacteria bacterium | reverse complement strand
GGCGCGCCATCTGATTGAGAACTTCTTCGCCAGGCTCAAGCAGTTTCGCGCCATCGCCACGCGCTACGACAAGACCAGCCGCAACTTCCTCGCCGCCATTTATCTCGCCGCGTCAGTCATTTGGCTCAATTGAGGACAGGCCCTAGGGAATTTTGCAAAAAAAGCGATACTCTGCCGGTCTACCAGCGGAATAAAATCGTCCTTAATAGAGTCATGCTAATGTCAAATCAGGCTCTGTCTTGGCGCCGGTGATGACCCGTTTGGCTGATATGAGATGCATTCATGACGCCGCCGCGCCCCCAGATCAATCCGTCTGAGATTGTGTTGCCGCCGGCGGATACGAAGCGATGGTCGCCATCGAGGAAGGCTGCAGTTGTGGCCGCCGCACGCGCCGGATTGATCAGCCGTGAAGAGGCCTGCGCGCGTTATGTGATGTCCGATGAAGAACTTGCCGAGTGGGAACGCGCCTTTGACCAGAATGGCGTTCCCGGGCTGCGAACGACACGATTGCAATCCTATCGCCACACCCAGATCCCGAGCGATGGCCGCCGCCAGCGGGAGGTTGAGCAGAGGCTGCTTCGTTATCGCCAGCCTGCCGGGGCAGCTGCGGGTGAGACACCGGTTGTGAGCGATCCCCGGGTGCCCCCGCCGTTGTAAACCATGAATAGCAGCAGGATAGAGCTGTTCTCATTTTTCAATGATGCGCGCTGGAATGAGACGGGGGGCGGCGTGGAATTCGGAGTCGCGATTGGCGAGTATCGGGGGGTGGTTCGCGTTCCGCGAAGGACATTCCAACAATTGCTCGCCGGACCCGTGACTCCAAAGAGCTGTCTCGAAGCATTCTATTTTAATCGATCTGCGTTCGAGCGCGCCGCCGAGACAAAGTTGCGGGCGCACCAACTGACCGATGACGGCAATATCGAGCTGAACACCCGCGATCTGGAGATGGCGTGAGAAGGGGAATGGAACGGGAGCGGTTGCCGAAGCGGGGAATTAGGACGACTCGGTCTCGATCCCGGCCATTTCGCAGATGATTTGCCACTCACGATCGGTAACCGGGCACACCGACAGCCGTGACTGACGTAACAGCGATATTCCGGACAGCTCGGGTTCTGCTTTTATTTCCGCCAGGGTCACGGGTTTTTTAACGGCTCTAACCGGCTTGATATCAATCATGCCGCGCTTGCCGCTCTTGTCATTGGGTTCGGGATAAAAGCTGCGGACGATCTCGGCTACTCCGACGATGTCCTTGCCCGCGTTTGAGTGATAAAAAAACACCCGTTCACCCGGTAGCATGGCGCGCATATTGGCGAGCGCCTGAGCGTTCTTCACGCCATCCCAATTGGTGCGGCCGTCAGTGACGAGCTGATCCCAAGAATAGACGGACGGCTCGGATTTCAACAACCAATGTGCCATAGCGATATCCCCGATCAGTTCCGCAACGGGTAATCAGCCTGGTCTTCGTAAACCGAGCCGGATTTTGTCGGATAGCTCGCGATCAGGCTGAATGCTTCGACCGGCAACGGCTCCGCACGAAACCCGGCATGAGCAGCAAGAAACTCAGCGAGCTTGTCCAGCGGCGGGTTTTGCAGCCGTGCCAAGGTGACGTGCGGGGCAAATTTGCGCGGTTCTGGCGGCAGCCCCATGCGCGTCAGCGCCTGCTCGATCTTGTCGCGCAGGGCAATAAGATCAGGGTTGCGTTCGACGCCGACCCACAAGCTGCGCGGGCGGTCGCCGCCAAACACTCCGGTGCCGGCCAGCTGCAGCGAAAAGCGCCGGGCCCGCAACTGGGTCAGTGCGTCATCGACGTCGGCCGCGAGATCCTCCGAAATCTCGCCGATGAAGCGCAGCGTCAGATGGAGATTTCCGGGATCGACCCAGCGTGCTTTTGGTATTCCCGAGCACAACAGCGACAATCGCAGCTTGAGCTCGGGCGGAAAACCGATGCCGACAAACAGCCGCAGCATATCAGGTGAACAGGGTCAGCACGCCGGTGTGACCATAAAGGCGGTCGCGCGAGATTTCGCCATTGGCAAAGAAACCGACCAGCGGGAAATCGCCCAGCATCTCTCGGATGAGCTGCGTTTCAACCCCAGGTTCGCCAAATAGATTGATGCCGCGGGCGACGCAGCTGACATAGATCCCCGCCTTGGGCGGGCCGCCGATCCGGCCCGCGAGCTGGCGCAACATCCGTTCCATGTCGCCGCGGGCACTCTGCGGATCACGCCGGCAAAAAAGGATCTGATCGCCGGGTGTGATCTCGGCGCCGACCACGATCCACCCGCGACCCGGGTCGATCGCCATCAGATTGCGAACCAGGTAGTCGCCGGTATCCGAGCCCGCGACCGGCAAGCCCACAAAGATGACGCCACCGAGGCGCCGCAGGTCGCGCGCCAGCTCGGGGCCGATATCTTCGAGAAACACGCTCAGTGCCGGGCGGCCATCGATCACCATGATGATATTGTCGCGCGCCTCATCGATCCGATGCACCGGGCCGATTGGCATGCAGCCTTGGGTCAGCGAAGTCGCGACGGCGATTTCCGGGGACAGCATGACCCCTGCGATGCCATTAGCACCCAGCCCATTTTCTCCCGGAGTGACAGCAACAAGCGGGCTTTCGCAGCGATGCGAAACGAGCCCGCCGACGAGAAAGGCGCCACTTGCGGCAGCCACATCGTTAGCGGCTTGGGTCAGGTCCGGACAGCGCGGGTCCGCGTGAACCAGTGCCAGGGTCGGTGTGGATTTCTCGATCCAGACCGCATGACGCCGCGGCAAATCGGTTCCCGGCTCCTTTGTCGGCGCGAAGATGCGGAAGCCGTCATCCGGTAGCGCTGCGGTGATTACGACGGCGGCCGGCTCTTCGAAGATCTCGCTCTCGGCTGAGCAGACACCGAGCCCGACACCGCCAACCCATGATTTGACGCCGGTCTGAGCACCGAACTCCCGGAGCATATCGGGGAGTGCGGTCGCTGCCGGCTCCGTGACATAGACGATGCCGAAATTCGCTTGATCGACTGGCGCCAGAGCCGCGAGACAGCGCAATCCGAGACTGCCGGGCTCGCCGGTTGCGCTCGCCGCGGCAAACCGCGCGCTCATGATGCACCTCCTTGACGAGGAGAAATTAGGCCGGCGACAACCGGTCCAATACGATCAACCAATACCTCGACGCCGCGCGCATTGGGATGCAGACCATCCGGCTGATTGAGGTCGCGTTTCATCGCCACACCCTCCAGAAAAAACGGATAGAGCGCCGCACCATGTGCGCGCGCCAGTTCGGGATAGATCTTATCGAAAGCGCGACCATAGGCCTCACCCCAATTGGGCGGTGCGAGCATCCCGAGGATCAGCACCTTGGCGCCGGTAGCCTTGATCTTTTCCAGCATCTTGTCGAGGTTGGCGCGCACCGTCGCCGGAGGGATGCCGCGCAGGGCGTCATTGGCCCCGAGCGCCAGGATAACGAGATCGGGCTTGTCGGCAAGCGCCCAGTCAAGACGTGCCAAACCGCCGGCGGTCGTGTCGCCGGAAACCCCGGCATTGACCACCCGCGCCGGAACGCCATGCGCCTCCAGCCATGCTTCGAGCCTGGCCGGAAACGCCTGTTCGGGCATCAACCCGTAGCCCGCGGTCAGGCTGTCGCCGAAATCGAGTATCACGGGAACATGTGCCATAGCGGAAGCGGTGACGGCGAGGAGGATGAGCGGGGCGGCGGCGAACAGCCCCACTGCGTTGAAAGTGCTGCAGATCGGGCCATATCGTCCGCCATGCTGCCGCTCGCGCGTTGCCACCGCTGCGTTTTTCAGCCCGCAATTTAGATGACCAGCTCGCCTCATTCCGGCGGCCCGCTCGCGGTTGTAGAAGATCTCCATCTGACTCTGGGTAGCGCGGCGGGACCCGTCAACATTCTGCGCGGGATCTCGTTCAACATCGCGCCCGGCGAGACGGTCGCCGTTGTGGGGCCATCGGGTTCGGGAAAGTCGAGCCTGCTGATGGTCCTGGGCGGGATCGAGCGGCCGAACGCCGGGCGCGTGGTGTTCGACGGTCAAGATCTGGGTGCCCTCGACGAAGATGCGATAGCGCGGCTGCGGCGCGACCGCATCGGCATCGTGTTCCAGTCGTTTCATTTGATCCCGACGATGACCGCGCTCGAAAATGTGGCCTTGCCGCTCGAGCTGAGCGGGTTCCGCAATGCTTTCGCAGCCGCCGCGCAAGCCCTTGGCGCGGTCGGTCTCAGCCAACGGCTCCAGCATTATCCGACGCAACTGTCCGGCGGTGAACAGCAGCGCGTGGCGATCGCCCGCGCCTTTATCGCCGGCCCCAAATTGCTGTTGGCTGACGAACCAACCGGAAATCTTGATGCCGTGACTGGTAATTTCGTCATCGACTGCCTGTTCGAGCAACGCGCCAGGCGCGGCACCGCCTTGCTGCTTGTCACCCATGATGAAGGGCTGGCCGGGCGCTGCACTCGCCGGATTCGACTGGCGGACGGGACCGTTGCCGAGGATTCCACGACCGCCGGGGCGCAATTCGGCGCAACGCGCAGAGTCGGATGAACATCGCGTCACGGCTTTACCCGCTTCGTCTCGCCGGGCGCGAGCTGCGCGGTGGTCTTGGCGGGCTCGGTGTGTTCATCGCCGCCCTCGTGCTCGGCGTCGGAGCGATCGCCGGCATCGGTTCCTTGGCCGCATCACTGAGCGCTGGTATCGCTCGCGATGCCCGCGAATTGCTGGGCGGCGATGTCGAGGCGCAGCTCGCCTATCAGCCGGCCGGGGCCGAGGAACAGGCCTTCCTGGTGAAGAGCGGCACATTGTCCGAGGTCACCTCGATGCGGGCGATGGCGCGCACAGCTGACGGGCAGCGGCAGAGCCTGATCGAGCTGAAGGCGGTCGACAAGGAATACCCGCTTTATGGCGCGGTCGCGCTTGCGCCGCCGCAAAACCTTAGCGTCGCGCTGGAACAAAAGGAGCGGGTTTTTGGCGCCGTGGTCGATCCGGCGCTTCTGACCCGGCTTGACGTCAAAATCGGTGACACGATCAAGATCGGCGAGGCGGCGCTGCAGATCCGCGGCGCTATCGAGCGCGAGCCCGACGCTGCGGCAAGCGGGCTGATCTTTGGCCCGCGGGTCATGATTTCGCTGCCGGCACTGGCCGAAACCCGTCTGATTCAGCCAGGAGCCTTGGTCACTTACCGCTATCGCTTGCACCTGCCTGCGGGTGTCACGCCGGCCGCATGGGAAAATGAGGCCCGTGCCGCCTTTCCCGACGCGGGTTGGCAAATTCGCAGCTTCAGCAGAGCCTCGCCAGGTCTGCAGCGGCTGATCGAACGCGTAACGATGTTTCTGTCGCTCGTTGGCCTCTCGACGCTGCTGGTCGGCGGTGTTGGAATCGGCAATGCGGTGCGCGGCCACATCGCCGCCAAGACCGCAACGATCGCGACCCTCAAATGCCTCGGCGCTCCGACCCGCCTCGTTTTCGCGGTCTATGTGTGCGAGATTATGGCGTTGGCATTGCTGGCGATTCTCGTCGCGCTGGCGATCGGGGCGGTGCTGCCGACAGCCGTCGCGCCGCTCATCGGGCACTTGCTGCCGATCTCGCCAAGGCCCGGGATTTACGTTCGGCCGCTCGCCTGGGCGGCGTTGTACGGGGTACTGACAACGCTGGTCTTTTCATTATGGCCGCTCGCGGCGATCGGCAGGATCCCGGCTGGTGCATTGTTCCGCGACACGGTCGACCGTGCCCGACGGCGCATTCCGCTGCCCACGGCTGCGACGAGCGCAGTTCTGGTGCTGTGTCTCGCGGCGACCGCTGTCGTCGGCACCCAGGACCGGCATGTCGCGTTATGGTTTGTGGCCGGGGCCGCAGCTGCCTTCGCATTGTTTTGGGGCACCGGCAGGGCGATCATGTTCGGCGCGAGTAAAGTTGCCCGCCCGCGCCGGCCGGTGCTGCGCCTAGCACTCGCCAACCTGCACCGGCCCGGTGCTCCAACCGCACAAATTGTGCTATCGCTCGGGATCGGGCTGACCGTTCTGGTGGCGGTGGCGCTCGTCCAAGGCAATATCGGCCGCCAAATCCAGGAGCGGCTGCCGGCCGCCGCACCGGCGTTTTTCTTTATCGATATCCAGCCAAATCAACGACCCGGCTTCGAGGCCATCGTGCACGATATTCCCGGTGCGCGTCTCGAAGAAGTGCCGATGATGCGCGGCCGCATCACACGGCTGAACGGTGTGCCGGTCGAACGCGCGCCGGTCGCATCCGAGGCGCGCTGGGCATTGCGCAGCGACCGCGGCCTAACCTATTCGGCCGCGCTGCCGAAGGGCTCGCAACTGGCTGCCGGAACCTGGTGGCCGGCTGACTATCATGGGCCGCCGCTGATTTCGTTCGACGCCGCGCTCGCGCGTGGCATGGGTCTCAAGATCGGCGATACGCTGACGGTCAACCTGCTCGGCCGCGAGATCACCGCCCACATCGCCAATCTCAGAAATATCGATTGGGAGCGGCTCGGCATCAATTTCGCGATCGTGTTTGCGCCTGGCACCCTCGAACATGCGCCGCAGACTGAGCTTGCCGCGGTCTATCTGCCGCAAGCCGAGGAAGAAAACCTGGTTCGCCGCGTTACCAATACATTCCCGAACATTTCGGCAATTCATGTCCGCGATGCGCTCGCGGCGGTTAGCCGGGTTGTCGGCCTGATCGGCGGGGCGGTGCGGCTGACCGCCCTCGTCACGCTGCTGGCCGGTGCGCTGGTGCTGGGCGGCGCGATCGCCGCCGGCCACCGCCGGCGAGTCTATGACGCGGTCGTGCTAAAAGTCCTCGGAGCGACGCGCGGCGCAATCTTGCGAAGCTTTGTGATTGAGTATGGATTGTTGGGGTTGCTTGCCGGGGTTGTGGCTGGCGGGCTCGGCACGATCGTCGCCTATCTGGTGGTGCGGCATTTGATGGATACCAGCTGGGTGTTTCTCCCGGGCCCGGTTTTGTCGACGACGGTTCTGGCGATCGTCTTGACCCTGATCCTCGGCTTTGCCGGCACTTGGCGCGCGCTCGGCGTCAAAGCCGCGCCCTTTTTGCGCAATGAGTAAGCTAGGCGCGCCGCTCGCGGCGTTGCGGTCATTGAAAAGATCGCGTTTTGTGCCAATATGCGCCTCGACATGGGGAATGTCCCCCGTGATGCTCTCTCTGGAGGGGGTTTATGGCTCTCGGTTCGCAGCCCCGTTGGACAGTGCGACCGGCAGACACCGCATACGGCATCGATGTCGGTCTGCGGGAGTATATGCTCCGCGTCTACAACTATATGGCGTCGGGCCTCGCACTGACCGGAATCGTGGCTTATGTCGCAGCCTATTCCGGCTTCTACGCCTTGATCGCGCGGACGCCGGCGATATGGCTTGTTATTCTGGCGCCGCTCGGGCTCGTGATGCTGATGAGCTTTGGCGTACAGAAATTGCAGGCGAGCACATTGCAGCTCGTCTTCTGGCTCTATTCGGGCCTGATGGGCCTGTCGATGGCTGTGCTGTTCCTGGCCTTTACCGGAACCAGCATTGCGCGTGTCTTCTTCATTACGGCGGGCACCTTTGCCGCGATGAGCCTTTACGGCTATACGACCCGGCGCGACCTGTCGCAGTTCGGCTCGTTTCTGTTTATGGGGCTGATCGGCATCATCATTGCCTCGCTCGTCAACATGTTCTTCGCCTCCTCGGCAGTGCAATTCGCGATCTCGGTGATCGGCGTCATCGTCTTCACCGGTCTGACTGCATGGGACACGCAGCAGATCAAGGAGATGTACTACGAGGCTGACGGCGCGGAGATCGCGAGCAAAAAGGCGATCATGGGTGCATTGCGGCTCTACCTCGACTTTATCAACCTGTTCATGATGCTGATGCAGCTGCTGGGTACGCGCCGCGACTGATCTTGTAAACTTCACCCTTTTTGACTGAGGAATCGGCCGGGCATTAGCCCGGCTGATTAGTATTAGGCTCTGCCGTCGCTAGATCAGGTATATGAGCGAGGTCGCGCTATTGCCGAATAGGCGCCGATATGCTCGGCAAAGCGCGCAATGCCGCCACTTGACGTCCTCGACCGCCCAGTCAGTTGTGGTACCGGTCGCACCCGGGATTTAATCGGCGGGGCTAACGCCGGTCGCGGAAAAATGCGCGCAGCAACAGCGCGGCGCGGCGTTCTTCGATGCCGCCATAGATCTCGGGGCGGTGATGGATCGTCGGCTGGCCGAACAGGCGCGGGCCATGCTCGACCGCGCCGCCTTTTGGGTCCCAGGCGCCAAAATAGAGCCGCCGCAACCGGGCAAAAGCGATCGCGGCGGCGCACATCGCACACGGCTCCAACGTCACCCATAAATCGCATTCCGCAAGCCGCGGGGTCCGCAACCTTGCAGCACCGGCGCGCAAAGCCAGCATCTCGGCATGCGCGGTCGGGTCATGATCGCGCTCTACCCGGTTGCCCGCGGCCGCGAGCACATTCCCAGCCGCATCGACCAGCACCGCACCGACCGGCACCTCGCCGCATCCGCCCGCGGCCTCGGCCTCGGCCAGTGCCAGGGCCATCCGCGAGATGCTCATCCGCTGTGCCGGCGGATCGGCTCCGGGATCGCGATCGGCCGTCGCGTCGAGAGCCGCATGAACAGCCCCTCCTGCTCGGCCTCGGCATGAACCATACCGCCGACGGTGAACTCGGCGACGAGGCGCCAGCGCACGCGGCCGAGCCCGGCGACGCGCATCCGCCCCAGCAGTTTGTCGGTGATCGTTACCGGCCGGCGATAGGTGATTCGCGTCGAGGTCAGGATCGGCGCGACATCGTCGGCCAGGGCCTGGATCAGCGGATAGATTTGATCCATCAACCCCAGCCGCAAATCCTCAAGCCAGCGGATGAACACGATGTTGCTGACAATGCCGGCAAAATCGATGTCATAGGTCTGGACGCGAAGCGGCATTTCATAGAATTCGCTCATCGCTTCATCCGAAATTCCGACCAGCCGCAGCATCGCACAACCGCTCATCTCACCGATACCGATCCGAACCGGCTTTGTTGCTGCAGATTCGCTGAGCAGAGCATCAAACGCAGCGACAGGGGTCCCTGCGGCGGGAACATCACCAGCTGGGCAGGCTTATCCTGCGGCAGTGTTGGCAAATGAGCGGCCACAGAGTTATTTCACGGCCTCCAGCGGAGCAAGCGGAGCCAGTATGGCACCACCGGTCATCGGCCTCACCCTCGATCACGAACCCGGCGGCGGCTGGTCCAAGTTTCCGTGGTATGCGATCCGCGAGAATTATTGCAATGCGGTGCGCGATGCGGGCGGGCTGCCGGTATTACTGCCGCACGAGCCCGATGCTGCTGCGCTCTATCTTGATCGCATCGACGGGCTTATCGTGACCGGTGGCGGGTTCGATGTCGATCCCGCCTTGTTCGGCGCCACGAACCGCCATCCGACGGTGACAACCAAGGACCGCCGCACCGCCTTCGAACTCGCCGTCACCAGCGGCGCGCTGGCTCGTGAAATGCCGGTTCTTGGAATTTGCGGCGGCCAGCAATTGCTGAACGTCGCACTCGGCGGCACACTGATTCAACATATTCCGGACGAAGTGCCGGATGCACTGCCGCATCGCCAGGCGAACCCGCGCAACGAGCCCGGTCACGATGTCCGCATTGTTGTCGGCACATTGCTGCATCATATCGCCGGGATCGAGCGGCTGCCGGTCAACAGCGCCCATCACCAGGCGGTCAAGAATGCCGGGCCGGGTGTCATCATCGATGCGGTCGCCGAAGACGGCATCGTCGAGGGCATTGAAGATCCACGCCGGCGCTTCTGCCTTGGCGTCCAGTGGCACCCCGAATTCCACATCAACGAGGCTGACCGGCGCATTTTTCGTGCCTTAGTCGCAGCCGCGACAGGGTAAGCCGCCCCGCGAGGCTATTCAGGTTTCACACACGCCCTTGTGGGATCGCCTTCGTCCTCGGGCTTTCTCGCAACAACGCGCCCCGCAACTCATATAGTCATATGATTGTATCCAGAGAGGTCGCCGATGCCTGATCTCGGCCTGATCAAACAGGCAGAACAGGATTCCGAAGGGGAAAGCGACGCAGGTCGACCACGCGATCGGATTGCCAAGGTGTTGGCCCGGGCGGGGCTGTGCTCGCGCCGCGACGCCGAGCGCTGGATCGCCGAGGGGCGGGTAACGGTCGATGGCACGGTATTGACCAGCCCGGCCGTTCTCGTCGGCGCTGACAGTGATATCAGAGTCGACGGCAAAGCAATTCCGCAGGCGGACAGGGCTCGGTTGTGGCGCTATCACAAGCCTGCGGGTCTGGTTACCTCGCATCGCGACGAAAAGGGCCGGCCGACGGTGTTCGATGCCTTGCCCAAGGATTTGCCGCGACTGATTTCGATCGGGCGGCTCGACCTCAATTCCGAAGGGTTGTTGCTGCTGACCAATGATGGCGCGCTCGCGCGTCGATTGGAGTTGCCGGCGACCGGCTGGGTGCGGCGCTACAAGGTTCGCGTCCATGGCGAAGTTGACCCTGACCGACTCGCGGCCCTCGCTCACGGGATCACGATCGACGGCGTTGCTTATGGCCCGATCCGCGCCGGCCTTGAACGTATCCAGGGCAGCAATGCCTGGATCGCGATGGCGCTCAATGAGGGTAAGAACCGCGAGGTGCGCCGCGTTCTGGAGCATCTGGGCTTGCAGGTGACGCGGCTGATCCGCCTGTCATACGGCCCGTTCCAGCTCGGCAATCTGGAGCGTGGTGCGATCGCCGAGATCCCGCGCAAAGCGCTCGCCGAGCAGCTCGGCGCCGATGGCCCCAAATGGGCGGTGCATGCGGATCGTCGGCGGTAATCATCGCGGCCGCCATCTTATCGCTCCGCCGGGGGAGGCGGTGCGCCCGACCAGTGACCGCGCCCGCGAAGCCCTGTTCAACATCCTCTCGCACGGCGCTTTTGCCGCCGCGGGCATTCCGTTTGCCGACAGGGCGGTGCTCGACGCCTTCGCCGGCACTGGTGCGCTTGGCCTCGAAGCGCTGTCGCGCGGTGCCGCCGAAGCCGTGTTTATCGAAAACGACCGCGAGGCGCTCCTCGCCTTGCGCCGCAACATCGCCGATCTCGGCGAAACCGGGCGCACTCGGGTCATCATCGGCGACGCGACCCGACCGCCGCCGGCACCTATTGCCTGCGCTGTCGCTTTTCTCGACCCGCCCTACGCGAGCGGCCTCGCGGCCCCGGCACTCGCAGCGCTTGCCGCCGCCCGTTGGCTGACACAAGACGCTCTCGTCGTGATCGAGATCGGAGCGCGTGAACCATTTGTCGCCCCCGAGGGTTTTGCCGCGATCGATGAGCGCATCTACGGCGCCGCCCGCCTCATCTTTCTGCACCGCGAAGACGATCGCATCGGCAGCCGCCCTTGAGCGGACAGAGCCGCAGCCTAGCGTCATCACCTGGCAGGGGGCGAGCGCATCTGTCGCAGCCTGTTCAAACGACCATCATCAGGAGGCCGCCGTCTCGCGGGCGAGATGAACCGAAACATCGCGCCCCGAGCAGAAGCACTTGATTTATAATGTTTCATTCAAAAGTCGAGTAACAGGTGTTATGGAAAGTCGGGCGGGGGCTGGGTTGACAGCCCGCCTCGATCGGCTTATGCCGTAAACAAGCTTTATTCGTCTACATCTGGTATAAAGTAGGCGTTTATATCGGTGAGCATCGTGTTCACCTGTGCAAGCAGTTCTCGAAATACCTCGGAGACGGGTCTGTCATCAAGCTGAAGTTCCCTGCTAACTTTTCTAAATTGCTCCCCCTTCCGGTGAGCGGCTGCTGTGGAGCGTACACCTTGCAGAAGCCGCAACAGCTTGATGTCTCTTTGCTTGGGTGAATATCCCTTTGTTTCGAAAAATCTCTCTAATTTCCCGATGCTCTTTTCATCGGGCAATACGCCCTCGAGTTCCTGCGCAAGCCGTGCATCATTCAATGAATCGACGATCAGTTTCGTCAATAGTAGGGTTTGGTGCTCAAATTCTCCCATGCTTTCCGTAAGAGGAATTCGCAATTGCTTCAACACATGCGCATCATCATTTTGAAGCGGGCGAAATAATTGCCAGCCGAAACGCTGTTCCCACGCCTCCTGCAAGTCAATGAGCTTCTGTTTCAGCACCAAGTCTGGCGCAGTCGGGTCAGCAAATTCAGCCAGAAAGGAACGGCGATAATGCGTCTCGCTCGTCCGGTCAGAGGCAGGCCGTATGTTGAAGCTTTTCCAATATAGCTGCTCCTGAAACGCCAAATGCCCAAGATCACCGAGATACACGACCACGTGATCCGGTAGATCATTATCCATTCGGAGGCCCCATAGAGAACCACACCTCAAATACGCATCTTCAACAGTATATTTGTCCGGATGGTCATAATATTTTCGCAGCACCTCCCGCGTAAACCATACGGGTGTAAGATAGTGCGGTGCGCCGGGGTTTTTGCCAAAATAATCTGCAAGCTCTTTTTCGTCGGCGGTGTGGACAATATCCTGTCCTTTGTAACTACTCAGGTCCCGGTCACGGGGTGATAGCGGCCGGCGGTGCGGCGATGACGTCCTGGATGGCCTGGAGAGCGGATTTTCCGACAAGCCTTCCGGTCGCGATGACCGAGGCTGCAGCAGCATAGAGCCGGGCGCCCCAAT